>JAGLSF010000099.1 GCA_023136305.1 Spirochaetota bacterium | reverse complement strand
CCGATTCAATGGGCATGCTCGCTACGATTATCAACAGCATACTTCTCGAGCAGGTGCTCCTTTCACAGGAGATCCCTTCGGTTCTGCAGTCAGCCCTTCCCATCGAAACTGTTGCAGAGAGTGTCACCCTGGGCCGTACGGTTTCCTATCTTCGGGAAGGTAGGGTCGTGCTCTTCGCAGGCGGAACGGGCAGCCCCTACTTTACTACCGATACGGCAGCTGCACTGCGGGCCTGTGAGATTGGTGCCGATGCGCTGCTGAAGGCGACGAAGGTCGACGGTGTCTATGACCGCGACCCTGTCAAGCACAGCGACGCAACCTTCTATAGTACACTACACTACGATGATCTTCTCGGGCAGCGGCTGATGGTGATGGACATGGCAGCCGTATCCATGTGTCGGGATCGAGGAATACCCATTGTCGTATTCAATATGAAAAGGGAAGACGAGCTTGTCAGGGTGGTACAGGGCAAGGGCAAGGGGACATTAATCAAGGAGTAAGCCATGCATGAAGAGATCAAGAGCAAACTGAGAACACGGATGGACAAGACGATCGAGAGTCTCCAGGAAGAGTTCAAGAGGATCAGATCAGGCCGTGCAAATGCAGGTCTTGTGGAAGGATTGGTCGTTGATTATTACGGAAGCAGGACTCCTCTGAAGCAACTGGCAAGTATATCCGTCCCCGAACCAAGACTGATTGTCATTCAGCCCTGGGATAAGGGTGCACTTCCGGAAGTCGAAAAGGCATTCCATAAATCAGACCTTGCACTCAATCCCAATAACGATGGTAAAGTAATTCGTATCTCCATACCCGCACTCACCGAGGAGAGGAGAAAAGAACTCGTTAAGGTTGCAAAGGGAAAGGCTGAGGATGCACGGGTCGCTGTCAGGAATATACGTCGCGACGGGAATGAAGAGGTCAAGACAGCGGAGAAGGAGGGTCATGTGAGTGAGGATGATTCGAAGAAAACCCTCGACGAGATACAGAAAATCACGGATGAGTATATAGAGAACATCAACAAGCTTATGGACGCAAAGGATGCGGAGATAATGGAAGTGTAAATGTCCGAACCCATTCCTGCTGTATCCCAGGGAGATACCAATCCGATTCCCCGACATATTGCCATCGTCATGGATGGCAACGGTAGATGGGCCCACGAGCGGGGTCTTCCGAGGACCGAAGGACACCGTGCCGGAGCTCGAAGGGTGAAGGAGATTGCCCGCACATGCATGGATATCGGAGTCTCATACCTCACCATATACGCATTTTCCAAAGAGAACTGGAAGCGTCCCCGTGCAGAGATCAATACCATCATGAAGCTCACCGATTTCTTCTACCGGCGGGAATTCAGGGAGCTCCGCAATGAGGGTGTGTACTTTGTGCATCTCGGTGATCGAAGGGGTCTCCCCAGGTCAGTGGAAAAAGTCCTCGACAGTATCGAACGCGACAATACCGAGAAGCGCAACCTTGTTCTAAGTATTGCCTTTAACTACAGTGGAAGATCTGAGATTGTCCGGGCAGCCCGTCTTGTGGCAGAAGAAGCCGCCCGGGGTGCGGTGCGGCTCCAGGACATTACAGAGGAGTATGTGGGCAGGCATCTCTACACATCGGACATTCCTGATGTGGATCTCTTTATTCGGACAGGGGGCGAGATGCGGCTCAGCAATTTCCTCCTGTGGCAGATCGCCTATGCAGAGATCTGGGTGACCGACACTCTGTGGCCCGATTTTACCGGAGAAGTTCTTAAGCGAGCAATCGACGATTTCGGAAAAAGGGAGCGGAGGTTTGGAGGGGTTTAACTGGAGAGTATCCCCGGGCCGGTTCGCCCTGTTCTCGAGGGTCACTCTGTTCATATAACCGCACCATGCGCAAACGAATTCTCATCTCAATTCTCATCATTCCCGTGCTTGTCTATGTCATCTATGCACCATACTGGAATGGTGTTTTATTCTTTCTCTTTCTTCTCCTCCTTTCCGCCCTTGCATCGAGAGAGATCCACCTGCTGATCGGGAAGGTGGTGTCCTTCAGACATAGAAGGGCATCCGGCCTCTGGTTTGTTCTTCCTCCACTTCTCATTATTGCGGCTGGATATACAAATCGCTTTGTAAACGCCTCTCCGTGTGCTATGTTATATACAGGTGCGGCTATTGTGGCGGGGATGTGTGTACTCTCGCTAGTCAGATATGGACTGAGAGAGGGGGTGCATCACTTTCTTATAATCTCTGCGAATTTTGTCTACAGCGGTGTCTTTCCCCTCTTGCTCCAGCTGCTGCACGGGGAGTATCGGGGTTTCATATTCATCTATTTTCTCTTTCTCACTGCGTGGGTGAATGATGCCGCGGCCTATTTTATAGGATCACTATTCGGCAGAACACGGGGTATATTGCGGTGCAGCCCGAACAAGAGTCTTGAAGGATATATCGGGGCTTTCGTTATTACCATGATCATGGTCAATGCCTTCAATCTCATTTTCCGGGACGGCTTTGCTCCCGACATTGTTCAGACGAACGTTATGGGTTTCTGCATCGCCCTGACCGCTCCCCTGGGTGATCTGGGAGAATCCTTCTTCAAACGGAAAACTGGGGTGAAGGATTCCTCAGCTTTTCTCCCGGGACTGGGTGGTGTACTCGACATATTTGACAGCGTGCTGCTCAGTGTACCCTTGTATTATATTCTCGTGCAGCATATTTTCTGAATTGGGTGGTTATATGGGAACAACCATACTTCTTGGCCTTGTATCTATAGGGATTTTGATTTTCGTGCATGAGCTTGGCCATTTCCTCGCGGCCAGGGCTGCAGGAATTCAAGTGGAGGTGTTCTCCATCGGCTGGGGGAAGGGCATTGTGTCCTTCAAATGGAAGGAGACCAAGATACAGATCGGATGGATTCCCTTCGGCGGTTACTGTAAGATGGCGGGAGACTCACCCAGGGACACCCTTAAAGGTGGTTCCGGTGAGTATTACTCGAGCCCGCCCCAGCGCAGAATTATCGTGGCCCTGAGCGGACCTCTTTTCAATTACCTCTTCGCAGCACTCCTGTTCATCATGATCATCATGGTCGGCTATGAGATCAATACCTTTCCCAGCCGTATTATACTCGCCGATGGTGATGGAGTCACTCTCGCGGGCGGTACGACGCCCGCAAAAGCCGCCGGGTTGCAGGATGGTGATGTCATTATCGAGATCGACGGTGAGAGGATCAGGAACTGGAATGACGTTACTGAGAATATCGTTCGAAATGCTCTGAAACCGATTCAAATCACCGTTCAGCGGGCAGGAGTTAGGGTGACCGTAACTGCAATACCTGCTCTCGACAAGGAAACCGGAAGGGGGCTGATAGGCATTCATCCCTGGGTTAAACCCGTCATTGGCGAGATATTACCCGGTGAGGCTGCAGAAAGAGCCGGGCTCAAAAGGGGAGACCTGATTCTCAGTATCGACGGCCGGAACATACGGCATCATGTCGATTTCTACGATGCACTCGAGGGCAAAGCCTGGCAGGAGGTGGAACTGGTCGTTGAGCGGGGCGGCGGGATTGAACGGGTTGTCCTCATACCTGAAAAGGTAGATGAGTACGATTCTGCCGGTCTCGTGTTTCAACAGATCGTGTACCGCTCGGAACGGTATATACTGCCCGTTGCTGTGGGAAAGGGTGTCGTCCAGTCCGCAGAGGCCGTTCGTGATACGGTTCGGGGAATACTCTTTGTGTTCAGCGGAAAGATTCGTGCGCGTTCAGCTGTTGCCGGGCCGGCAAAACTCATCTATCTATCAGGGGTAATCGCGCGGGAGGGCTTCAACTACTTTCTTCGGGTCATGAGCTATATCAGTATTGCCTTCTTCATCATGAACCTCATTCCCTTCCCGGCGCTGGATGGAAGTCACATCGTCATAGCACTCTGGGAGCTCATCACGCGGAAACGCCCCAACCTGAACATTATTTACAGAATACAGACCTTCGGGTTCATCGTGCTTATTGTCGCACTCATTTTCATAACCATGAACGATATTCGCAGTTTCTTTTAAAAGAGGCCTAACAGGCTGTGGGAGAGAAGGAATGAGGATTCGAATACTGGTCCTGACCCTGGTGTTCGTCGTTGTGGCAGCGTGTAGCTCTCATGCCGGTGACGGTCCCCATGTTTTCGCAGTGGGTGAAAAGATCGGATATCAGCTGCACGCCGCAGGACTTTATATGGGCAATCAGACCACGGTGCTGGAGTCTGTCGACCGGCTCGATGGCAGAGATGTCTACATAATACGGGGATACACCAAGAGCTCGAGATTCATGAACATGTTCTACCGGGTCGATGACAAGTGGCTCGTGTTTGTGGACAGACACGAGCTTGTGCCCTTAAGACTGGAAAAGAACATGTGGGAGGGGAAGAGAAAGGCCTTCCTCATCTACCATATCGACCAGCAGGGAAAACGGGTCGTCTTTGAGAACATCACGTCGGGAAGCAGCAAGGAGAAGGAAGCGGAACATCTCGTGTTCGACCTCTTCACACTGGTCTATTACTATCGGCAATATCCGGAGCGTTTCGATGACGTATTTACCTTCGAATTTCTTGAGGAGCGCAGCCTCAAAACCATTCAGTTTAAAAATGAAGGTAAAGTAATGATCAAGGTGATTCCCATATCCAACAGGAAAAAGATACCGGCTTATAAATTAATGCAGGTGGGAGGCATCGGCATAGAGATATACGTGAGTACCGATGAGCTGCGCATACCTCTCAAGATAGTGACCCCAGCACGCCTGAAAAAGGGACGTACACTCAACGTGGAGATGAATCTGGACAAGTACAAGCCGGGTGAGGGTCAGGGTGACATTCCAGAGCTCTACAGGGACCTCACATTCTGAAATGTTGTACCGTGCATCCCGCGCGGCGGGGTCCTCTGTGTCTATTGGTTAATATATGGATAAAACTGTCGATACATTGATTATAGCACTGTTCTCTGCTTATCTGAGCGCCCAGTACACTTCCTGTTCCAGGGGATGATCAACAGTGGACACCTTTCAACTCGCCACTCCCACCGCTGCCCAGATCATTATACTCGTCATCGTAATATTTGTTATAGGCATTGGGCTCTTCATTGCTGCCCGGAGAACGGGAGGCGGCGGGACCCGGAAGAAGGGTGCCGACGCTGCGGGCACGGGCTGGCACAGTTTCAATCAGATTGCAAAACTGCGCGGCCTGAACAAGGATGAAGCAACGCTGCTCCGCAAACTTGTTGTCGCCAACAAACTCTCAAAACCCTCTCTCATATTTTCGTCCATGAACATACTGGATTCATGTATTCAGAGGCAGGTCAGAAAACTCAGCTTGCAGGAAATTCAGGGTGAACCCAAGGAAGACCTCATCAACCGTCACTACAGGCTCAGAAACAAGGTTGTGCGTAACCGGGACGTTCAGGGCCTCTCCACAACCCGGGCAATTCCCCTAGGAGCGAGAATGAGGGTAGAGGTTCAGAATTACGGCCAGTATTCAGTGCAGGTGAACCAGAATGAGGATGAATTCCTGGGAATCAGCATTCCGGTTCTGCCACCCGGTAAGAATGTACCCTGGAACAAGAAAAGGGTCAAATGCTTGTACTGGAAAGAGGATGATGCCTCATACATATTCGAATCAAAGGTAATTGATGTCATAGTGACCGATGAGATGCAGTCGATATGCCTGAAGCACGTTGACCAGATCACACGGTCGCAGAAGAGGCTCTACCCACGCAAGAGTGTGCGGCTGCCCGTGTACTTTTCACGTGTACGAGTGGTGGAGGAGGGCGGTAGGAAAAAGGCCGTTGTGGATCGAAGGGATACACACTGGGGTACCATCGTCGATATCTCCGTGGGCGGTCTCTCCATTGAAACTGCCGTGCCCATCAACAGGAACAACTTCGTCAGAGTCGAGTTCGAATTGCGCGAAGACTACAAGATGGTGGCCTTCGGCAAAGTGAAGCGTATCGAGAAGAACGCCGCGCGAAAGACATGGATCATGCACATTCAATTCACCAAGATCGAGAAGAAAGACCGGAACGAGATATTCGCAGTCCTGTATAACTATCAGACCATATAATCCTATCCATTGCTCCCCTGACCAGCTTTATATATATTAAAGTGAAAGCAGAATAGCCAACAGGTGGATCAGCATATTCCCTGATCCATTGTTGCAGTGAGCTTGTGCAGTCATCACGGACAGTGTATGTCACAGTTCATATCAAACAGGTATGAGGATACGGTCGAATATGGGAAATCCATAGGCTTATCGCTCACCGGCGGTGAGATGATCATTCTCTCAGGACAGCTCGGCAGTGGTAAAACAGTCCTCGCCAAGGGGATTGCAGACAGTCTTGGTATCGATGAAGTCGTTACGAGCCCCTCATTTTCTATTATGAATCTGTACAACGGGAGATTGGAGCTCTGTCACTTTGATTTTTACAGAATAGAGGACAGGGCCGAGATGGAGGACCTTCTGGAGGATTTTTTGTACAGGAATGGTTATGTATGTGTGGTTGAGTGGGGTGATCCGATCATGGATATACTCGAAAGCTTTCTCCATATTCAGATAGATATTGACGAAGAGGCCCGGGTAATAACAGAGGAACGTCGGAATAATGGCGGCAGGGTCGATAAGGAGCGGGGAGGGGCAGTGTGATACTCACCGTGGACACATCGACGCGTTCATTCTCCCTGTCCCTTTTCGAGAACGGAGAGCTTTCGGCCCACATTGAACTGATACGGGAGTTCTCCCACTCGCAGCAGATTGTACGGGTATTCAAGTTCATTCTCGAGCGCCTGGGGTTGACCATCACTTCTCTGACTGCTGCCTATGCGGGGATCGGGCCCGGCTCTTTTACCGGAACACGTATCGGGCTTTCCTTTGTGAATACCCTGTCCCAGGTTCAGTCCATTCCGATCGCAGGCATTTCCTCCCTCGATCTCCTTGCCTTTGACGGTACCGGATGGTATAATTCCGCTGTAACCTTTCTGCGTTCCAGAAAGTATGAGGTGTATGCCGCCCTCTACATAGGGG
>JAGLSF010000098.1 GCA_023136305.1 Spirochaetota bacterium | reverse complement strand
GGCCCGGATTGCCTATGTGCCGCCGCAGCATTTTCTTCATGAAAAGGTGCTCGAGTTTTCAGAAATGCTGATAGACATGGCACCACGTGGCTACACACGCGTAATGCTCCTCTCCGGCGGTTCGGAGGCCATGGAGAACGCCTTCAAGATTGCCCGGCAGTTCCACGTACTGACGGGCTCTTCGTCGAAATACAGGATCGTTTCACGCTGGCGGGGGTTTCACGGAAACACGCTTGCCGCCGATGCGGCAGGCGGACACACGCTGAGGCGAAGCCTGTACATGCCCATGCTCATGCCTGTACCGCACATCGTGCCTTCATACTGCTACCGGTGCCCCCTTGACAAGAGCTATCCAGGCTGCAACATCGGTTGTGCCCTTGATCTGGAAAAGACCATTCTCCAGGAGGACCCTGCCTATATTTCCGCATTTTGTGCTGAAACCATGGTGGGAGCAGCAGCGGCAGCGCTTACGCCTGTGCCCGAGTATTACAGGCACATACGGGAGATATGCGATAGGTACAATGTGCTCTGGATCGCCGATGAGGTCATGACCGGCGTCGGAAGGACAGGCACATTTCTGGCGATCGAAGGGTGGAATGTGCTTCCCGATCTCGTGGTGCTTGCCAAGGGGCTCTCGAGCGGGTATCAGCCGCTCGCGGCCATACTCATCCATGACCGGGTGTTCAGGGCTTTCGAGGAGCACAGAGCCGCCTTCATAGGCGGCCATACCTACAATGCACACCCTGTCACGGCCAGCGCAGGGATTGCCGTGCTCAGCTACATGCAGAAGCAGCGCCTTATGGACGGTGTGGCCGCAAAGGGTGCGTTGCTCGAGAGGGGTCTGCGGGCTTTGGCGGAAGACGAACCCATGATCGGTGACATACGCGGCAGGGGTCTCATGTGGGGCATGGAGTTTGTGCAGGACAGGAAGTCAAGGGAGCCGTTCAATCCACATATATCCCTTGCAAAACGTATCATGCTCCGGGCCATGGAGAGGGGTTTGATCATCTACCCCGTCGTGGGGCTTGCCGATGGACGAAGAGGAGACGGTGCGCTGATCTGCCCGCCCCTCGTGATCAAAGAGGGGGAGATAGAGACCCTGCTGAACATGCTTGCCGAAACGCTCAGGCAGGTTCGGAAGGAAACAGGAGTAAAAACATGATCATTGCCCGCGAAAAGTGTGCACCCCGCATCGATGTGCCGGAACCGAACAGGCGTACCCTGAAGGTGCTCCTCTCTCCCCAGCTCCATGAAGGGCTCCAATCGATTGCGTCCGGGCTCACCATACTTCCGCCGGGGGGGCAGTCAGATCTCCATGTGCACGAGGAAGGTGAGATGTTCTATGTGCTGAGCGGGAGGTGCAGGATCATTGTCGGGGATGAGGTGGAGGAGCTCGAACAGGGCACCTCAGTATGGGCCCCCCCGTGCCTTTCCCATCAGCTCGTAAACAGTGAATATGAGCAGTGCCGGATACTGTGGGTTCTCGCACCCCCGGGTAGGGAGCGGGCAATTATCGAGAAATCGAAGGAGAAAAAATGAGAGGTATACTGCCAGATTATAACACTGCGGATAGGCTCCAATGAGACCATCTGTATTGAAGGTCCTCTCTGAGGCGGAGATCAGCTGGATAGACGCCGAATCGAGACGCATACTCGCCGAGTCAGGTGTCAGGGTGCGTCATCCCCATGCCCTGGACCTTCTCGAGGAGGTGGGTTGTGATGTGGACCGGTCAGCGTCCATGGTCCGCATGAACGAACAGGTGATCAGCAGGGCGGTCGAGGGAGCCCCCAGCTGCTTCAGTCTTCACGGGCGTGACCCTTCGGAACGCATACTGCTCGGTGAAGAGGAGGTGGTGTTCGGGCCGGGAGGGTTTGCCGTGTTTGTGGAGGATGCTGACACGGGAGTGCGGCGTGTCGCTAACCGGCAGGACCTTCGGGAACATTTGCGGCTCTCAGACCACCTTCCGGGCTGCGCCTTTAACCATGTAAATGTGTTTCCCTCCGATCTCCCTGAAAAAACAGCAGACCTCCATATATGGGCCGATTCTCTCATCTATCAGACCAAGCCCATCATGAACGAAAATTACAGCGCACATTCGGTGGATGTGCTTGTGGAGATGGCGGCGGTTGCGGCGGGATCGACCCGGGCTGCGCTGGAGAATCCGCGGGTCTGCCTGGATGTATGTGTGGTTTCTCCCCTCACCCACGAGGCGAGGCAGGTCGACCTGCTACTGTCTGGAGCGCGGTATGGTCTCCCCATCAGTATAAACTCCGGGCCCATCGCTGGAGGCACGAGCCCCGTCACACTTGCCGCAGTGGTGTCGCAGGCCAATGCGGAGCTGCTGAGCGCACTGGTTGTGGCCTTTGCAGGGGCCCAGCGACAGGGAAGACCAATGCCTCCTGTGCTCTACGGGAGTTGGGGCAGGCACATGGATATGAAACACGGCACGGTCACCATGGGTGGACCGGAGTTCTGCCTCCTGAAGGTGTGCACGGCACAGATGGGAAGGTTCTATGGGGTGCCGACGAGGGGGGGCGGTGCTCTCTCAGACAGCCTTCTGTCCGATGCGCAGTCAGGGTATGAGAAAATGCTTACCACAGCCGTTCCGGCTCTTGCCGGGCTCAACTACATTTCCGGCATGGGGCTCAACGAGTCCGAGAATCAGCAGAGTCTCGCCCAGCTCGTCATCGACAACGAGATCGTCGGCATGGTGCAGAGGCTGATTCAGGGCGTCCTGGTTGATGATGAGCATCTTGCCACCGACCTCATCATGGAGACAGGGCCTGGCGGCAACTTCCTCGATACCGACCACACCCTGCGCTTCTTCAGGGAGGAGTTCTTCGATCCTGGGATTTCAAACCGCATGAAGTATGAGCGCTGGCAGGATGCAGGTTCACTTTCGGCTCATAGGCGGGCACAGGAGAGAGCCGAGCAGATACTGCAGGATCATCACCCGGAGCAGGAACTGGATGAAAAGGTGGCCCGGGAAATATGCGCAATCGTCGAGCGTGAAGATCAGTGAGATCTTCGATCCTATCACGGGGTATACGGGATTCGAGGAGGGGCTCATGGCGCTGCATGACGGGAGCCCCGAGGAGGTGCGCGAGGAGGCGCTGCGGCAGTGCCGCTGTTCCAAGGGACGATTCATTGCTGCAAACGGGAGCCCCATAACACCGGGCACACCTCAGGAGAATGTGCATGTACTGATAGACACGATCAAGGAGGCAGGATATCGATGAACTCGAAGGAGAGGATGCAGATTGCCATGAAGCATGAGGAGCCTGACCGGGTTCCCTATATGGCCACTTTTGTGCCCGAGATGGAGCTCCTGCTCCGGCATCGGTACCGGGAGGAGCTTTCCGAAATCGGCGGCCACACGGAGATGAAGTATCAGGGGATGAATGAACTCGATATACTCTTCGGCCATGACATGCTGCTGTTGACGTATGGCATGTCCACGGGCTACTACCGTGATACGGATGCAGAGACCTATAGAGACGAGTGGGGTATCACCTGGCGGAAAATCCCCTATGAAACCATCAACGGAACGGGTATCTACACCGAGATCGTGGAGTTCCCCCTTGCCGACAACAGTAGGATCGATTCCTATATACCCCCCGATCCGGGTAAGGAGGATATGTCCTATGCGGAAGGGGTCATCGAGCGGTTCGGCCGGGAGAAGTATATATGCGGTATCATCGACTGCTCGATCTTCGAGGCCCTCAAGTATCTGCGGGGGATCGAGCAGAGCCTCATCGACCTCCTGCAGGAGAAGGATATTGCGCATTATGTCATGGACATGTCCGTGGAGTACCATCTGAAGCTCGGTTACGAGCTCATCGACCGGGGGGTGGATATACTCTGGCTTGCTGACGATATCGGCGGCGAGCATGCCATGCTCATGTCGCCCGATACCTTCCGTGAGATGGTCAAGCCGAAGATGGGGTACATGGTGGGTGAGCTGAAGCGGTATGATCCGAATATCAAGGTCGCCTTTCACAGCGACGGCTATATCGAGCCGGTGATCGACGACATCATCGAGGTGGGCATCGACCTGCTCAACCCCATACAGCCGGAGTCCATGGACCCGGCCGCGCTCAAGCGGCGCTACGGTAAACGCATCGGACTCTGGGGTACGGTGAGTGTGCAGGAGACCTTTCCCTTCAAGGGCCCTGATGATGTGGCTGCCGAGGTACGGGAACGGATCGAGACCTGTGCATCCGGTGGCGGCTTCCTCATCGCACCAACGCACAACATACAGCTCGATGTGCCCCTCGAAAACGTGGATGCTTTCTACCGCGCAGTGAAGGAGTATGGGGCATATCCCATAGGGGAATAACAGGCATATGACGCCAAAGCAAAAGGTTATGGCGGCCCTGCACGGTGAACGCACCGAAACCGTGCCAGGCGGACTGCATGGTTGGGGCATGTACAAGTTCGCCCATTCGGGCAGGCTTTCAGACTACAGCCTCGAGAAGGAGATGTGGAAGATACACGGCGATGAGCTCCTGCGTATTGAGAGTGATTTCCAGGAAACCTTTCGGCCCGACTTCATGCAGCTTGCCGAGGCCTTCTTCGAATCCAAGAAAGAGATCATACACGACACCGTCCATGCCGGCCTTTTACATGCCGTCAGGAAACTGGAGTCGAGAGGGGTGATCGACGAGTTCCTCGATCTCGTGTACGACGAACCTGATGAGCTCTTCGAGAGAAAGTTCGGCCACATGAGGGACCTGGCAGTCAGGTATGGAGAGGAAATCTTCATTATTTTCACCACTGAAGGACCGGTGCACGACCTGCTCGACTCTGACGGTGTTCTCGGATTCGAAGAGGGCATGGTTGCACTCGTGCAGGCTCCCCTTCTATTTGACTACCTGCTCCAGGGTATGTTCGAACGTCAGCTTCGATACGTGGAGAAGGCCAGGGAATACGGCGCACATTCCTACTCCCAGTCCTTCTCCTATCTCTGCCCGGACATGGCCTCGCCCCACATGTACAGGGACAGGATTTTTCCCATACAGCGATCCTTCTATCGGGAGGTCGAGGGTATGGGGCTCATCCCCATTATCTGCGCCTGGGGCTGGGTAACGCCCATCGCACGGTACCTGGCCGAAACCGGGATCAGAGGGCTCATGGTCGAAGAGTCACGAAAGAGTTTCACCAACGATATCGGAGAAATTAGAGAAGAGCTGGGTGACGGAATCGGGCTTTTCGGCAATGTGAGCGGTGAGCACACCCTGCTGCACGGCAGCGTACAGGATGTGCGGGATGAAGTGCTCGTGCAAATTGAGCAGGCGGGTAGGCGGGGTGGATTCATCTGCTCGAGCGGCACACCCATAGCTTTCGGTACACCGCCGGAAAATGTCCATGCCCTGATCGATACGGCTAAGGAATATGCCCTTTAAATACAGTCATGTAAAGGGAGCGCTCTGTTAGTTCGCAGGGTGCTGAAGATCGTGGAAGTGAATACCTAATGGGGAGATGTGCGGTTATGAAGGCAAAATCAGAGGATGCAGGGAAACCGAAACTGGGTGTGGTATTCTTTGCGGCCACCTGGTTTGAGGAGGTGGTGCTCGGTAAGGAGGGTACTGCCCGTGAGTTCGAAGACTTTTTGAAGGAAGACAGATCGCGTATCATCGACAGGCTTTCGACGGAGTGCCTGCTGGTCGAATGCCCTCTGGTGACCTCGAGGGTAAAGGCGCGGGAGGCGGTGAAGATGCTGCTCAGCGAGGATGTGGATGCCGTGCTTCTCTGCTTCGTGGTCTGGTCAGAGGATGAGTATCTCCTCGACATGAGGGATGTGATGCTCATCCGTCCCACCATACTCTGGACCTACACGCCCTACCAGAGGGCCCCTGAGCACATGGATGTCATGACCCTTTTCAGGAATTCAGGGCTCGTCGCAAACTTCCAGAGCTTCGGTGTGCTGAAGAGGATGGGGATGCATACCTTCCATGTAATGGGAAGCGTGCTCGAAGACGCGCCGATAGAGAAAATCGGGCGAATCACCAGGGCTGCGAGGGTCCGCTCGCAGCTCAGGACCGCACGGCTCGGCGTTCTCCCCTGCCGGAACGATCAGATGATCGTTACCTATGTGGATGAGTTGGGGCTCTACGTCCAGATTGGCCCCTCTGTTGAGTATATCTCGGTCCTGCAGCTGAAAGATGCTGCGGACAGTGTTGATGAGACGGGGGTCGCCGATCTTGTCGGATGGGTGAAGGAACACTGCCGCATTGACGACAGAATCACCGACGAAAACCTTGCCCGCTCGGCCCGGGTGTCCCTCGGCATGGCAGGGCTCATGGAGGAGCGGAATATCGATGGACTTGCCCTCAGCGATCTGAACCCCGAGCTTCACGAGGTGGTCGGGCTGCGGCCCTGCCTCTACCCGGAGGGCCTCGTCCATACCCGAAGGGTGGTGGGAAACGAGGGTGACCTCGGCGGTACAACAGCCATGCTGATGCTCGAGAGGCTTGCCGGAAACCCGGTCATGTTTACTGAGATCTTCAACTATGACCGTGAGGACAATGTGGTGGTGGCAGGCCATGCGGGACCTGCAAACCATACACTGGCAGACGAGTCCTGTGTTGTTTCCATCACCCCCGACTATGAACTGATGGATACAAGGGCTGAGCTTTCAGGTGTGTGGATGGAGTTTGTGGGCAAGCCCGGTCGTGTCACCATGGTAAATTTCATCAGTGTTTCGGATGGGTTTCAGTTCACTGTGCTGGGCGGCGAATCCCTGGGAAAAAGGCTCCGGCTGGACGGTTACCCGCATATGGCGATCAACATCGATCCACCTGTCGAGGAGTTCATCCAGTCCAACGCGGAGCATGGGGTCAGCCATCACTGGGCAGTGGTGCACGGCGATGTGCGTGATGAGATCGAGTATCTCGCAGCCATGCTCAACTGCCCCTGCATCCGGTTATAATTCACAAGGATAAGAAGGTGACGCGGAAGGAAAGAATTACCGCTGCATTCAGGAACGAAAAGCCCGACAGGGTGCCCGTCTCACCTGAACCCTGGGACGTGATACCCATCAGAGGATCCGGCTTCTCGTGGAGACCGCCACAAAACCATGGCAGGTACTGATAAAAGGGCAATCCAAAGCTGAATATGGCTTAATTTAATCCTAAATACCCTC
>JAGLSF010000097.1 GCA_023136305.1 Spirochaetota bacterium | reverse complement strand
CCGCGGAAGAATCATCCCGATACACCATTTCAAACCGGCTGTGATTGCTCTGCAGGTAGTGGTAGAGGCCCCTGTTTACCGGGATCTTTGCACATGCACGTACTGAATAGCGAAATCATACTTCATGACCCGGTAGGCATCGGTCTTCAGATCCAGATAATCGTGGTAAGGGCGATGGAACGAACGGAAAGGCAGCACATGATAAAGGAGGTGCAGATCTGCGTAGTCCTCAACATCACTTTAGACGACTTAAAACAGGGGCCAGAACACTGAAAACAGGAATTCAACGATGAGAATGAGCAGCAAGATGAGATGCAGCCCCTTTATCCTCCCTACTATGGACAGGAGGGCTATCAGCGGTGTAAGCGAGAGCAGTACAATACCTGACATGGCAAGTGAATCCATAGCCCGGAGATGGGAGAGAAACCATGCATACCTCTGGGCCTCCCGGCCCTTCACGGAAAGCCAGAACTGGGAAACAGGCTTGTCCCAGTTGCGCATTATCAGAGATGCATCGTACGCCGTATTGATGCCCGACAGATAGAGGATGCCGAACACGAAGAGAATGATCAGGCCGGCCCATGTGCAGACATTCATGGTCCGTGCGAATGTTATGTTGATGGGTGCATCACCCTTTTTCAGCCCACCCATAGCACACCCCCTCCCTAGAGACTAGAGAAGTCCAATGCCGCGAATTCCCTTGAAGATATCAATCAGGGCCGCAAATAACAAGATGGCCATGACAAGATACTTTATTATCAGCGGTTTCGCCCTCACCGCAGTTCTCGCGCCGATTCGCGCTCCTATGCTTATGCCAAGCACAGAAGGGACACAGATAAGGGGAAGAACGGCTCCCCTGGCAATGTACACCCAGGATGCGGCCGCATCATTCACGGTTATCAGTACCATGCTCGTGGCCGCCGCCACCCTGATTGGCATCCCCATCACGAGATTGAACACAGGAACATTTGCCCACCCCGCACCCAGCCCGAACATACCGGCAATGAATCCCACCGCGGCAAAGGACAGCAAGGCGTAGGGCAGGTTGGCCGCCCGATAGGTTACTGTGCGGTCAAGCGAAGGTTCAAACCATTCCCCTCCCAATCCGAACTTTGCCGTAAAGGGGTCGATGTGCCGTTCATAGGGAAACTCGATTCCTTTCGAGGAAAGCATCACGATAAATATGAATATGAGAAGAATCCCGAGGCAGATGGAGAAGTAGGAATCCCCTTCAGGGAAATTGTTTGTCAGCCAGAGGCCCACCAGGCTGCCGCAGATAGACGTGACGATTGAGACTAGAGCAATCGGGATGACAATTCGTATGTTGGCGAGCCCCCTCTCGATAAAAAGCGGTGCCGAGGAGAGAGAGCTCGTCAGTGCCATAATCAGTCCGGCACCTCGAATGAAATCGACGTTAAAGGGAAAAAAAGCAGTGGCGAGAGGTACGAACAGGACACCGCCGCCCACGCCTCCGATCGGTGCGATCACGCCGATCGCCAAGGTGAAGAAAAAAAGAATGACGATCCATTGGAGCATGTAGCATGATAGCATATGATGATTGGAAAAAAGTAAAAATTTTGCAGTGAAATTCCAAAATTGTCCACAAAATTTTATATTACAAATTGTACAACGCGCTCATCAATCACGTGGATTCACAGCTTATCGTCAGAAGCAGGGGCTTCATGGAAAGACCGCTTGAGCAGCCACAGTCCAAAAACTACAAATAGGAGATACACGGGCAAAATCTGCATGGGGAATCCTTCAATCCGGAGGGGCGGAACATGCGAGAAGAACGCGGCGATCCGGGCAATGGTGGCGATCACCACCGTGTTGACCTCTGCGATGATGACTGCCAGCGGTAGAAAGAGCGGGTAGAAAAGGAGGGTGAGCACACAAAGGGCGAGTGAAAGACCGGTGAGCGGTACGATCGGGAGATTGGCAATCAGGTTTATGTAGGAAAAGGTTCTGAAATATGCAGCCATAACCGGAAATATGAAGAGCTGCACCGAGAGGGTCACCGCAATGGATCCTGCCAGATACCGCGGCATGAAGCGCCCCAGCCACCTGTACAGCACTGGTGTGAGAAAGAGTATGCCGAAGGTGGCGCTGAAGGAGAGCAGAAACCCGGGGTTGAGAAGGGACAGCGGGTTGATAAGCCAGAGAATTATAAAGGACAGTGCAAGCACGTTGAGGTAGTTGCGGTCCCGATCGAAGAGGTAACAGGCAATACCGCAGAGAGCCATGAGCGAAGCCCGCCGAACTGAGGACCGCTCGCCTATGAATATCATGAAGAAGACGATGAACAGGCCCACCAGGACATAGGCGTAGAGCTTTGGGATCCGGACCAGCCTGAGGAAGAACAGGAGGAATAGGCTCAAAAACCCCACATGGAGGCCTGACACGGCCAGAATGTGCATGGTACCGCTTCTGCGGAACACTTCCATGAGCTCACGGGGTATGAGATCACGGTTTCCTGTCAGAAGGGCGGTGGCGAAAGCTTCCTGAGCCGGCGGGAGCAACCCTTTATGCACACCTTCGATGTATCTCCTCATCCGGTTGGCAAGGTGCACCGGCCTCGTTAGTGCCGGCTCCTGCAGCACCGATACTCTCCCCGAATACCCCTCGAAAATGGCCTCAATACCGGAGCTCTGAAGGTAGCGGGCATACCCCTCGATTCTCTGAAAGGGGAGTGGGAAAAACATGCCCTGGGCCTCAACCTTATCACCCCGCTCTATCTCCTCAGAGGTAAAAGGTATACGGAAAAGCACCCGCCCCCTCATCCTTCTACCCTCCACGTCGAGGACCACCGCTCTGAACTGAATAGCTCTGCCGCTAGCACGCGGGTAGGAAACCAGCTTCATCTTCACTGCGACGGCCTTCTCCAGTGGGAAGGGAGTGGGGATGTTTCGAATCTGAACAAATCCAAGGGCAAGCAGGAACAGGCAGAGAAAGAGTATAAATCCCTCGATCCCTCTCTTTCTGATCGCAATAGGCGGTACGACAACCAGTGAAAATCCGCACGCAGCCACCGTATAGATTACGATGATCTGTTTCGGTAACTTTAAACTGAGCGACGCGAGCGTAGCGACAACGAGGACAATCGACACCTTCTGGGCGAAGGTAAATGAGTGTACGGAATCCTCTATATGCTTGAAAACCCTTCTCATTTTTGGAATCGTGTCTTCGCTCTGAAAAGGAACTTTACGGCAGCTTTTTATTCTCTTGTAGATGCAATTTCAGCAGGTACATAATCTGCTTCCGTCGACTCATACCGCTTCCTGGACAACTCTATAAAGAAAGCCCGCAGGCCTTCCTTAAGATGGTCTATCCCTTCTCCTGTCTTTGCAGACACAAGCGCATGGTCCTCGTATTTCCGAAGAAGGGAGAGCTTCACCTGCTGACCGTTGAGAAGGTCCGACTTGTTGAACACGTAGAACACAGGCATGGTGTGTGCACCGATCTCCTTGAGCACCTCGTTTGCCGCCTCGATCTGCTCCGCCGCGTCGTGACTGGCCACATCCACTATATGGAGCAGCAGGTCCGCGTCTTTCACCTCCTCGAGGGTCGACCGGAATGAGGCGATGAGTGTGTGGGGAAGCCGTTTGAGGAACCCGACCGTGTCGGTTGCGAGCGCTTTCATGCCGTTGCCGAGCCACACCTCCCGCGTCGCTGGATCGAGGGTTGCGAAAAGCCTGCTCTCGGTATGAAGGGACGAGTGGGAGAGCGTGTTGAGCAGGGAGGACTTGCCCGCATTCGTGTATCCCACGAGCGCCACACGGTTCATGCTGCGCCGCCTCTTTCGTATCTCCACACGGTGCTTCCTGACCGACACAAGGTCCTGCTTGATCTTGCTGACCCTCTTCGAAAGCCGCCTGCGGTCCATCTCGAGCTGTTTCTCACCTGGTCCCTTCGTGCGGTTGCCGCCAACGATACGGTTGAGGTGAGGCCACATGTGGCGAAGCCGCGGCAGCGCATAGTTCAGGGTGGCAAGCTCAACCTGTAGCTTTGCCTCCCGGGTGCGTGCACGCAGCGCAAAGATCTCGAGGATGAGTTCGGTGCGGCTGATGATCCTGCACTTGAGCATCTCTTCCAGGTTTCTGAGCTGCACGGGGGAGAGTTCAAAATCGAAGAGTACCGCTTCGACCCTGTATTCGCGGACGAGTCGTTTAATCTGTCGGGCCTGCCCCACACCGATGTACCAGGCAGGATCGATGCGGTCACGGCGCTGCAGGAGTTTGAGCTTCGTCTCAAAGCCAGCGGTGTCAGCGAGCAGGGCGAGCTCGTCGAGGGATGCCTGGTCCCTCTCAATGCGTCTCCTGTCTTTGTTGATGCCTGTGATGATGGCTGGCTTCAAATTTTTCATGAGACACTCTAATAATATTGCCAGCTGAGCAAAAATCAAGCGAAATTACAGACATATTTACGCCAGCCAGCGCGTTCTTCCTAATACCATACTGACTATGCACCCGATGGCATCGATCCCTGATATAAAATCAGGTCTTACCCAATCAAAGATCCCCGGCACAGATACCGGCATCACCTCATAGCAGGTACTGGGCACAGAAACCGGCAGTATCTAATCGCAGGTACCTGGTAAAGGCACGGGCACCACTTGATCGTATTTATTGACATAGTTGCTGTGAAAGGGTACCATGAATGCCATGACGAAGAGGGAAAAGAACGTGGTTCTTGGAATCCTTGCCGTGTGCGCCGCCGGCCTCCTCTTCCTGACCCTGAACAGGTATTCCATCTATCAGAACTATATCGAC
Source organism: Spirochaetota bacterium (assembly GCA_023136305.1). Lineage (GTDB taxonomy): Bacteria > Spirochaetota > B62-G9 > B62-G9 > DRHN01 > JAGLSF01. The sequence goes on along the minus strand of JAGLSF010000097.1, from coordinate 2,513 downwards.
CTGACCCCTTCACGGGAGGTGAGCCGACAGGTCACGGAAGGGGCTGCTGCCGACAGCGGGCAGCAATCAACTACCCAGGACCTGCAGTCTTCGACAGATGAAGAGCCTAGTGCCCCACTTCAAACAATTAACATAAACACCGCTGACCTCTACGAGCTCGAATCCCTTCCCGGAATCGGCCGTGTCACGGCACTCAACATCATCGACTACCGCACCCAAAACGGCCCCTTCACTGAATTCGATGACCTTATCAAGGTCAAGGGCATCGGAGAAAAAAAACTTGAAATGTTAAGGCAGTATGTTACCATCAGATGAAAATTCGCATGCTGATGGCACCTGGCACAGACAAGGCATCACCCAAGTAAAAAAATTCGCATGCGAATTTTTTTGATTTTTTCCCGTTTTTGGGTATACTATGATTAAGATAAACTTCAGTATTCTTCGACTTCATGTATTTATACCGTCTTCGAGGGGGCTTACATGAGCGGGACCAACGAAAAAAACGATGAGGTCTTGGGCACTGAAGAGGATGAAACGATTGCTCTGTCAACCAATGAGCTTGACGATCTCCTCTCTGAATCTGCAATAGTGCAGGAAAAGCCCCAGAAGGCCGAAGACAGTGGTGACGAGGCTCCCGCAAAATCTGAAGAGGATTTTAATATCCCCGTGACGGAAGAAGAGTTTGACATATCGGGTGAAATAGACCAGCTCACACCGGAAGACCTCGAGAACATCGAGCTCGAAGAGAGCGAGATCGAGTCTTTCTCCAAGGAGCTTGAAGAGGAGCTGGGTGAGGAGATCGAACTGCCCGAGGGACTTCCCGAAGAGGAAGCGGAGGTCGTCTCGCCGGAAGAGATTATTGAAGAGCTCGAGGGAATCGACACCGGTGAGTTGTCCTTCGAGCCTGAGATGGAAAGCGTCGAAATCGATCTCGAGTCACTGGAAGAGGTTGATACCGAAGCGGTTGATCTTGGCGACCTGGAGCTGGGTGAGGAAATCGGTGAACAGGAACTTTCCGAACCGCCCGTGCTCGGCGAAGACTCCATAGATATAGATCTCGAGGCCGATGAAGCCTTCAATGAGGCGGAAATCGAGGGCATAGCAGAGACAGTCACCATTGATGATGTGGATCTCGAAGGTATAGAGGGTATCGCCGTCGAAGAGGAACTACCCAGCATCGGAGAGGAAGCTGGTGAAGTCACGCTGGAAGATCTGACAGAGGATGAATTTTCCGATCTCGAGGCTCCCGAAGAGATCGCTGCAGAAGAACCTGTTGAAAAACTTTCCGCTGAAGAGTTCATTGAAGAACTCCCCAGTGAAGAGCCTGCTGAGGAAGCAGAAGTTCCTGAGCTCACCGTCGAGGAGCTTCCGGATGAGGGTTTTGCAGATGAAATACAGCTCGGTGAAGAGGAGGAGAAAATCCTCAGTGAGGACTTCGACCTCACCGCAGGTGTGGAAGAGCTCCCCGAAGAAGAAGTCGTTACCATCTCCGGTGAAGAGCTTGGCAAACTCGACGAGGAAGGGGCTGTTGATGCAGCCCTACTCAATGATATCACCACTATTTTGAAATTCATGGATACATTGCTCGGCGACCTGCCCGATGAAAAGATCAAGGAGTTCGCCCAGTCCGAGTACTTCCCGCTATACAAAGAGGTATTCGAAAAGCTGAACCTGACGTAACCACCCAATCTCACTCCCATGAAAACATACACAGGATGCGTACCCTGCTTCGCACGGCAAGCCGTTGAAGCAGCAGAAATGTCGACCGACGACCAGGAACTCAGACATGCCATCATCCGCGAGGCACTTCACCCCCTCACGCTGAAACAAAATCTTTCACTCTCCTGTTTAATATCTACTGATCTCAAAACCGAAAGGAGAGCATCATGAGAAACTTCAACCTTACTGTGCTCGAGGGCCGGCTTGTGAGCGACCCCGAGCTCCGCTACACCCAAAACGGTACAGCCCTGTGCAGTTTCTCGATTGCCAACAACAACGACTATTACAAGGATGACGAGCTCCAGAAACAGGTCAACTTCGTCGATGTCACCACCTGGGCAAAGCTTGCCGAACGGTGCAATGAGTTTCTGAAAAAGGGGAACCGCATCATCATCAATGGCAGGCTCAAGCAGGACCGCTGGCAGGACGACAACGGAGGCAACCGATCGAAGATCAGTATTGTGGGGAATCAGGTGCAATTCCTCGATCTGAAAAACGGCGACGGCGAAAGTGAAAAAACCGACGGTGACGAGCTGTACTGAAACACCCGCCTTTTTCCGTTACGAGCCCTCAAACGGGCCTGCCGCGAAAACCGTCGGCAGGCCCACACATCCAATCTTACACGTTGAGAATCCATTGCGCGGCTTTCTGCAGGCTTCCGCCATTACCACGGGCACTTCCTCGCTACGCTCGGTCGCATGGCTCCGCCTGTATGACCCACAGGATGTGGGGCATGTCGGTGAAGCCATGGATGGCGAAAACCGACGTCCGTACTTCCATGTACTTCGGCCGCA
>JAGLSF010000096.1 GCA_023136305.1 Spirochaetota bacterium | reverse complement strand
ATTTCAATTGTCGGAAACTCCACAGCCTGTGCACCCAATGCCCTGAGTCTGGAGGAGAGCTCCGACGATTGACTTCGGCTCCGCGTGACCAGGATTCGCTTCCCGAACAGTGGACGGTTGTCGAACCAGCGCAGCTTGTCCCGCAGCTGGACCACCTCACCCACCACGAGCACGGCAGGGGGCAGGAAACCCGCCTCCAGGGCCTGGGCTGCAATGGTCTCCAGTGTACCTGTGAGCGTCTCCTGATTGTTCAACGTCCCCCACCGAATAAGTGCAGCAGGAGTGCTTCCCGGACGACCGTTCTTGATGAGGTGTGAAGCAATGTGGGGAAGATTCTTTACACCCATGTAAAACACCAGGGTTCCGGTGCCGGGGGATATGTGCTCCCAGAGTATCTGGCTTTCCGCCTTTTCGGGATCCTCATGACCGGTGATAAGGGACACCGAGGAACAGATGCCGCGCTGGGTCAGCGGGATACCGGCATAGGCGGAGGCGGCAACGGCCGCCGTGATACCCGGTACGACCTCGAACTCCAGTCCGGCAGCAGCAAGTTCAAGTGCCTCTTCACCACCACGACCGAATACAAAGGGATCGCCTCCCTTCAGGCGTACTACCGTTTTTTTCTCCAGGGCCTTCTCGATCAGCAAGCGGTTGATCTCCCCCTGGGGCTTGGTGTGACAACCGGCCATCTTTCCCACATAGATCCTCTCACATTGAGAGGAGCAGTGCTCCAGGAGCTCCTCATTGGCCAGGTTATCGTACACAACGGCTTGAGCTTCTTGCAATACCTGCACCGCCCTCTGGGTAATCAATCCGGCGTCACCTGGGCCGGCACCGACAATGTACACCTTTCCATGCTCGTTATTCATAGGCTTTTATCGCGTGAGATCTTTCCTCGTAAAGTACCTTCAGTTCTTTTCCCCCGGTCCCGATACCGCTCATCAGAACTTCGACCAGTACATCGATACCCCTTTCCCTTCGGTAGACCGTTTCAGGGCTCTTGCGCAGACCGTCGATCATTCCCAAAAGGATATGCGTGATCAGCTCGGGCTCCATGCTTCTACGAATCACCCCCTGCTTTTCTCCCTGCTCGAAGGTCTTGAGCACAAGCCCGTAAAGCTGTTGCTGCAGCATCCCGATACCGCTACGAGAATCCTGGTCGACTCGATTCTCCTCCTTTTTCCAGATCCGATAGAAGTGCGGATGTTTGGACATAAACTTATGCAGGTGTAAAATCAGGCTGCGCAGGTTCTTCAGTGTGTCCGTTCGGCTGTCGTATGTCTTCTCCAGTATTTTGATGAGTTTCGTGAGACGGAAACGGATGATGGAGAAGTAGAGATCCTGCTTCGACTCGAAGAGGTTGTAGAGGGTCCCCTTGCCGACATTGGCTCTTTCAGCGATATCATCCATACAGACCTGATGATAGTCCCGGTCGGCGAACAACTCGCTTGCCACTGTGATGATACGCTCGATCTTTTCGCTTCGTTTACTGGTTTTGCTCGTGGTGTCTGAGCTCATGGAGAATCTCTTCACCTCCCGCTTTCAGGATGTCCGTTGCGAGCTGTTCGGCAAGGCCAAGACTGTCCGCAGACGGTCCCCTGACCGTTTTTTGAATTACCCGTGCACCCTCGACATCGGACAGCATACCCCGAATGGTACAGTGATTTCCATTCAGGTTGCACAGACAGCCAATGGGAATTTGACAGCCACCTTCGAGCAGCCGGAGAAAGTTACGTTCAGCCATACCCGCCCGCAGACTTAAGGGGTCGCTGATTTTCTCAAGTATAGCTGCGGTTCGCCTGTCCTGTTGACGGATCTCGAGAGCAATGATCCCCTGACCCGCAGCAGGAAGGAACAGCTGGGGATCCAGGTACTCGGTAATTCGGTCATCAAGACCAGCTCGGTGCAGGCCGCAGGCGGCAAGCATTATCGCTGTGCTGTGGCCATCCTCCATCTTTCTCAACCGGGTGTCCACATTGCCACGTATGTCCACGACCCCAATGCCAGGCCGCAGGTGTAGCAGCTGTGCCCTTCTTCGCAGGCTCGAGGTGGCAACTGAATCTCCTTCCCCGAGATCCTGCAGCCGGCATCCGGCTTTACATACCAGAGCATCCCTGGGATCCCCGCGCTTCAGCACTCCGCCCAGGCACATTCCATCTGGCAGCTCGGTGGGGAGGTCCTTGAGGCTGTGAACGGCAAGGTCGATATCCTCCCGATGAAGGGCCTCTTCGATCTCACGGATGAAAAGGCCCTTTCCACCGATCCTGGAGAGGGGCGAATCCAGTATTCTGTCACCCCGCGTCTTGATGATAACCCGCTGCAATTCCAGATCCGGAAACAGGGCCTGCAGGACTGTCATCACCTGATCGGTTTGCTTCAGGGCCAGCAGGCTCCCCCGGGTCCCGATCCGGAAGCTGCTTCGGCTCAATTTCGATCTCCTCCCTGCAGCTCGAAGAGACGGCACACCATATCGATGTATTCCAACTGCCGTCCGTTGTTTGACAGCTTCTTGAGGTTCTTGACCACCAGACCGAGATATTTGCCCTGTACATAGTTGGCAAACTTTGAAACCTTCTCGAGCTCTGACTCGCTCAATTTGTTCTTCAGGCTGTTCAGTTCCTCATCGATGATGGCGGACAGCTTGACCTTCAGGCCTGTGATGGTGGGACTCAGACTCATTGAGCTGAGCCAGTTGTAGAAATCCTTGGTTTGCTGTGTAATGATCTTCCCGGCTTTCTCAATCTCACCCTTACGCTTTTCATAGTTGTGGGCAACGACCGCTTCCAGATCATCGATGTCATAGACAAAGACATTCTCTAGTTTCTTGACTTCCTCATCCACGTCCCGTGGAACCGAGAGATCGATGAAGAACATGGGATGACCGTGGCGCTGCTCCATGGCGCGCTTTACCTCCTGCACCTTCACCAACTGCTCCGGAGCGGATGTCGATGCAACAATGATGTCGCAGTGTACGAGAAACTCGGGCAGTCTCTGCATAGAGACCGCTTCGGCCTTATACTTCTCCGAAAGATTCTGCGCCCTCTCCAGGGTGCGGTTTGCGATATGAATATGCTCACTTCCACGCTCGCGTAGACACTGAAGAACCAGCTCGCCGGTCTCTCCCGCTCCGATCAGAAGCACAGGATGGGCAGACAGGTTGCTGAAGATCCTGGTTGCCAGCTCAACGGCGGCATAACTGACCGATGAGGCACCCTCGTTTATAGCCGTCTCCGTTCGTACACGCTTCCCCACTTCGAAGGCCCGGTGAAATAACCTGTTCAGCACGGTCCGTGTATTCTTTCGCGATGAGCTGATCCGGTAGGCCTCCTTGACCTGGCCGAGTATCTGATTTTCCCCCAGAACCATGGAGTTCAAACCGCTCGCCACCTTGAAGAGGTGAGTCACCGCTTCCTGCTCACCGTAGGTGTAGAAATACCGGCGCGCGTTATCCTCGATCTTCTTGAATCGAATCATCCGTCCAATGAGGTAGTTGAAATCACGGTGTGCACAGCTTTCCGGCAGGTTGAAGTAGAGCTCTGTACGGTTGCATGTGGATAGCACCACGAGTTCTGCATCCGGTTCATCCTTCCGCATCGCGCCGACCAGCTCGACAATCTCCTCCTCATTGAACACCAGCTGTTCTCTGAGCTGTAGAGACGAAGATTTGTAGTTTACTCCAACCACGCCTAGCATGATCTTTCCATTTTACTGATAATTTCATCGATTTTCGATTGCAGGATCTGTGTGTAGTCCTGATCCTTCTGCTGCCTGTTTAGCTCCCTCTCCTGCAGGGTCGCCTTCCTCACAGCCCGCAGCTCCTCCACATCCTCAGCAAACCCGGGATAGAACTTTTTTTCGAGGAACCTGCGGAGTGCCTTGGCCATGGCAGGAACAGTTCCGGAGGTGGAGATGGCCAGGAGCAGGTTCCCGCGCCGTATGACCGACGGTACGTAAAAATTACAATTTTCAGGGTCATCCACACAATTGACCAGAATGCCCTGGCTTTCAGCCTCACGAAAAATCAGATGATTCAGCTCATGGTCGTCCGTAGCTGCCACGACGAGCCGATATCTCCTGCTGTCCCCCGCCTCATAAGCCCGATCGATGTGGTGTATACGGCCCTCATTACGCAAAGCTTCAAGGACTCCGCTGAGCGAGAGAGAGATAACGGTCACTTCCGCACCTGCCTGCAGCAGTCCCAGGGCTTTCCTTTCAGCCACCGCTCCCCCACCCACAATCAGGCAGGGGATGTTCTCTAACTGCAGTACAATTGGATACATAGTTTAGAAATTGTGCACCGTTATAAAGATTATCCTCACCACGAGGAAACTGAACACCATCCATGCGAAACCGATCACGGAAAGGTAGCTCATCCTTCGACCGCTCCAGCTTGAGATCCGCCTCATCAGAATTCCAAACAGGTACAGGACCCAGAGACAGAGGGATAGGAAGATCTTTGGATCGAGCAGAGGCATTGTCCCCCAATATATATGGGCCATGAGTAAACCTGCAGCGATGCCCAGGGACAGAAAGATGAATCCAAGAAGCTGAATGGCATTGTTCAGCTTATCCAGAAGCTCGAGAGGTGGAAGCCTGTCGAACATCAGCCGCAGCTTTTTCCGTTTCAGCTCGCGAAAGAGATACAGATACATGACACCAAGCACCATGGAGTAGGCGAAACAGCCGTAACCGATTATCGTGGTAATCGTATGAAACATAAAGAGGGGTGAGCGAAACAGCTCCTCCGCCAGATACACGATCTTCACACCGACCGTTGATATGAGATGAAAGGTGAATACCATGGGAAATACGAATACGCCGAGAGACTTCGCCTTGAGCAGAAAACGCAGCAGCAGGTACAGCACGGCAGTGAGGAGAGAGAGAACGGACAGCGCCTCGAAGAGGTTTACCAGTGGAAATCGCTGCTCAGCCATCCCTGTTGCAATAAGCTGATATGTATGGAGCAGTAAGTTGAGGATGAGTAGTATGTTTGTAGAGATCGAGAAGAGGCGTCTGCCTGTGAAGAAATGGACCATGAAAAAGATGGCGATGATAAAATAGAGAATCGAAACGGCCAGGCTGAGATAGAATCCCTGTATCATCATTATGGTATCCAGAACTGACTGGTCAGTATCGTTCTATATACCATAATTTCCCGCATTTGACAAGCGATAAATGCAAATTGGCATTGAAAATCAGCACGCCCGCCTGGCAAATACCTGCGCCACGGCGGCCGCCCACGTGCCACTGCAGGCGGCGATGCGGGGAGTCCCATACGTGATCATCAACAGGGGGCAGACAGAACACGATCACTATCCGCAGGTTACGCTGCGACTGTAAGGAGACGTGGTTGAGATATTCCCGAGTGCCGTCGAGAAGGTGCTGTCAGAATAGAAGTGCTTATTTATTTGATTACGATGTAATATTTTGCAGTCGGGAACGGCAGCAAACCCTATTTTGTAATCGAGGATTGGTAATATGATTCGAACTTTAATTCCTCCAGTATATCATGAGCTCCTTTGATACAATCTTCCTGCCTATTCCCGCTTTTCTTCTCGAGTAATTGATGCTCAACATGATTTTTTTTACACGGCCTTTCAGAAAATCTATTATGCTTTACCATAATTTACCTCTACAAAAAGCATTATCTATTTTGCGCAATATATCCACTATTTCAGTGCTGTGCGATATATTGCTTATTATTCAAAAGTGATATCATCTATTGAGTGTGATGGTGGATTGGACATATGATTCAACCAAAACGATCCCGTAATAAATATGTATGGATCGTGGCAGGCCTGGTTTTCGTTATCACCTGGATCCTGCTCGGTTTAGTACATGAACCTCTGGCACAGTGGTGCGAAGTAACCTACCCTCGTCGAGTCGCAATGAATCAAGCCGTCCCGATTACCGTGCATTATTTCGATATTTTAAAAAAAACTAAACTCAACGTCGGCCTTCACTGGTACAGGAAGGATAAAAGCTGGCAGGGAACTCTGAGCACCGCTGAAACTCAACCGATTGTATCCGGAAGTGGTGAGCACAGTTTTGTAATCAGGATTGAAGAGAGGGAAGATTTAGGATATATAAACATCGTTCTTTTTCTTGGCAAAACTGGAAGATGGAGTGACCGTATTGAAGCGGGGCGGACAGAAATCATTCCAGTGAAGCGTAAAGTTCGATATCTCAAATTGAAAACCAGACGTCCCTACAACATCCCAATGCAAGGACGCAGTGCATCTGATGGGAGAGGCGATGAGACTAACGGCAGTGAAGCAGGCTCTTCAGATACGTTAAGAAAACAGTTATCGTCGAAAAATATCCAGAAGTGGATCGCCTCCTTCGCCTATATGATTGCAGCCCTACTCTGCGTCCTGTGTGCTTTTCGTTCAAAAACTGCTGTACCACCACATTACAACCGACATCATTTTGTTCTGTGGTCGCTTTTCCTCGGGATTCTGATCTTTCTCGGTATCGATCACGTTTTCGGTATAAGCTCCTCTCTTACCGATCTTGGCAGAGGCATTTCCAAACTCCATGGATGGTACGAGGAGAGAAAACTCTTCCAGCGCTCGATGATAAGCGGGCTTTATTCCCTAATTGCAGCTCTGCTCATTAAGACAACATCAGCAAGCGGAAAAAAAACGTTGGGTCTACGACTTGCACTCTTGGGAACTTCATTCCTCATAACACTTTACGTTGTTCGCTCACTGTCGTTCCACTACATAGACGTGTTATTGGAGCACGCTATTAACGATGTGCACGTCTTTTATCTAGCTGAATTACTTGGAATTTCCTGTGTTATCACCGCCGGTGTTTTCTGTAGAATTGAGAAACGATGAAAAGAGAAGCACTATGGATGGAATCACTATCTGATGCTCTTATAGGCAGCTTTTCTTTGTAATGTCATCGGTGACACGATAACCTATGTGGCACCACATTTTTTTCAATCTCGACTTTCTTCTCAGGTGGATATTTCTTTCGCTGGTTTGCCATCGTCAGGCCTTCTTGAAATTCCACCTTATTCTACCATACCCGATTGTCCGATTCGATCTAAAGCAGAACAGGATGGGTTATTGTTTCAGGTTGGTTGTAAGGTGAGAGTCCCGCTTATGAGAACCATGGGAACAAGCTACTCCAAAGGACACTGCGCCGTCTCGGCGCTTAATCTTTTTACCACGCAAGCTCCCCAAAAGGGAAACCGCCCGCGTCCAGTGGAAAACTGAGCATTTCGAAAAGGTGCAGAGAGAAACCGATGAGCTTGGAATAGCTGTTACCGATCATTCCTGGTCAAACGCGGCCAAGCTTACACATTGCAAACATGATTGTTTCTGTCCATTTTTTTTCAACTAAAAG
>JAGLSF010000095.1 GCA_023136305.1 Spirochaetota bacterium | reverse complement strand
TGCGCACATTGCCATTTGCAATAACAGCGTTGGTTCGCTGGTACGCGGTGATGAGCAGGGCGGTCGAAAAGACAGGCCGCACCACGTTCACCACGGTGTTGGCGTTCGCAAATTTGAGAGGTATGATCTGTGTAATGATGCCCTCGACCTTCTCTTCATGGAGGTCACTTCCGTAGAAGATGCGGCCGCTCATCTTGAGCGCCTCCTGGGCAGGATAGATGTGTACAATGTTGTTCTCGCCCGGAACAGCGTAGAACCCGCTTGCCATGAGTATTGCAAGCACCACATCGTACACCTTGTTCTGGGGAACGTCCTGGGAAGAGACGAAACTGATCTTTCCCTTCACCCTGTCGCTGACGACAAAGCTCCTTCCCGTTACCTCGCTCATGGTTTTCAGAAAGATGTTGATGTCGACCTCGTCGAAATTCATGGCCACCTTGGCCTGTTTTGCAAAGGCTGGATTTACGAGGACGATGCTCAGCTGCAGGAGGATGAGTGGGACAAGGCAGAGTTTTACTCTAAGGCCGCGCATGCGCATATACCTCGTGTTCTCGTTTATTTCATATATCGGTTGATATCACCGAAAACGAGAGCGGAGGCGCCAAAAATACCTGCCTTTGATCCCAGTTTTGCGAGCACGATCTCAACCCCTTCCCGAGAATCGGGGAGAGACCACGAAGGGATGTGGGTCCTGATCGCGTTGAGGTAGATGTCGCCTGCCTCGGCGATGCCGCCGCCGATGATGAGCATGTCGGGGTCGAATATATTGATGAGGCTGCCGAGTCCGACTGCGGTGTTTCTGCCGATTTCATCCACGATACCGAGTGCAAGGTGGTCTCCCTCTCGGGCAGCGTCGAACACGATGCGGGGTGTGAGTTCTCCCTCCTGATCGAGTGTACTGAAGATGGAGCTTTCGCGTTTTGCATCACGGTCAAGGTGCTCCTGTGCGGTACGGAGTATTCCCCGAAGGGCTGCATACTCCTCCCAGCAGCCTTTCACACCGCAGTTGCATGTGTGCCCACCGGCAAATGTCACAATATGCCCGATTTCACCGGCGTATCCGGTAGCGCCTTCATAGAGCCTGCCGTTAATGATGATACCACCGCCGATGCCTGTTCCCACAGAAGCCATAACCACGTGCTTCCGCCCGACGCCTGCTCCATAGGTCGCCTCGCCGAGAGCCGTTGCGGTCACATCGTTGTGTGCAAATACGGGGATGTGAAACTCATCGTAGAGGGCCTTCATGAAAGGAGTGTTCTGCCAGCCCGGAAGGTTGACAGCCCCGCCTGTAAGGCCGCCAAAGTCTGTGTCGATGATGCCGGGTGTGGAAACACCAATGCCCTCTATGGGAATCGAGTCCTTTCCAGCCTCCTTGAGAAGCATGTCTGTCATTCGTATGAGGTTCTGAAGAATCCGTTCGGGGCCCTGTTCTACCTCTGCCGGCAGGTTTCGGTGTTTGCTGAGCTCCCCCTTCTGAGACACGATACCGCCCTTGAGATTGGTTCCGCCCAGGTCGAGGCATAAGGCGTGTCTTTCCATGGCTGTCTCCTTTTTTTTTTAATGTGTCCCCATAATTCTGGTTTACAGGCTAGGGGCATGATGCTATTTTACCATGGGTGTTGTCCGTATTCATACATCATGGTTTCGGGAAAGGGATGCCGTGCAGATTTACGATGACCTTATTCGGTACAGCAGTGAGGGGAGGGACATCCGGGTCGGCCTGGTGGGAGCGGGATTTATGGGCAGGGGCATTGTTGAAGTACTCGAGATGACCCCGGGCATGACAGTCTCCGTGGTTTCGGACATCGAGGTAGAGCGGGCACAGGCATGCTTTGAGCTGGTCGGAATCTCCCGCATCCGTGAGATTGAACATCCGGGGGATGCAGCCAAGCTGGACTTGGGCAGGGAGCGAATTATCTGTTCCGACCATCGAGTAGTGACGGCTCTCGATGGGATCGACATGGTGATTGAGGCAACAGGAAAACCCGATGTGGGTGCCGAGGTTGCCCATGCGGCATTGATGCAGGGAAAGCATGTGGGAATGCTCAACGTGGAGACCGATGTAACGGCAGGGTATTATTTGAACAGCCTGGCGCGGGAACGGGGCCTCGTGTACACCGTGTGCGCCGGTGATGAACCCGCGGCAGTGAAGGAGCTTATCGATTTTGCACGGATATGCGGATTTACAATTGTTGCTGCAGGCAAGGGTAAGAACAATCCTCTCGACCGGACCGCCACTCCCGAAAGCCTTTCGGAGCGGGCCCGGTCCATGGGACTCAATCCCTATATATTAACAGAGTTCGTGGATGGATCTAAAACCATCGTGGAGATGGCCTGTGTCGCCAATGCAGCAGGCCTTACAGTGGACGTTCGCAACATGCACGGACCGTCTGCGAATATTGACACACTCACGAATGTATTTCGCCTCAGAGAGAATAGTGGTATACTGGAGAGGGAGGGGGTCGTCGACTTTGTGATCGGTGACCTGGCGCCCGGGGTATTTGCCGTTGTGCGCCATGAGGGGCCCATTGCCAACGAAACACTGCGATACCTGAAGGTTGGTGACGGTCCAAATTATCTTCTGTACCGGCCCTATCACCTCACCAACCTGGAGGTTCCCGATTCGGTGGGATGGGCAGTCTTACACGGCAAGCCCACCCTGGCAACCGTCACGATACCCTCAACCGAGGTGATCACCATTGCGAAGCGTAACTTGAAGCGTGGTGAAGTGATCGACAGCTTCGGCGGATACACAGTGTATGGCGGTATAGAGAAAGTTGAACAGGCCAGAAGTGAACATCTCCTTCCGCTTGGCCTGTCGGTTGGGTCTGAGCTGCTTGAAGATGTGGAGATGGGTAGGGTGATCACCTACGATCAGGTGAGGCTGAAGGACTCGTCACTGCTCAAGTTCAGAAGAATTCAGGACGGTATGCATGGCAGGGATTCCTGATGTGAAGGGTGTGTTTTTGGATTATGGGGGTGTTGTGGAGGATGTACACCCTGACGAAGATCAGTTTCGCAGGGGCGTATCCATAATCTCGGACATGCTGGGGGATGCGGGTATAGCTATAGACCGGGAATCCCTTTCGGATGCCCTGAGATCCGGACAGGGGGCGTATGATGCCTGGTACCGTGAGAACGGCTATCGGGAGCTGCCCAATGAGGAGATCTGGACCACCTTCTTTCTGGAAGAATACTGCAGGGACACAGGCGCTAAGAAAAGAATCCGGGAGAGAGCGGAGGAGTTGAGCAGCATCTATGAGTATTATCTGTACAAGCGTCGCCCCGTGGAGGAAATGCTGCATGTACTGAAAAACCTCTTTCAGAACCGCTATGTCATCGCTCTGGTGAGCAATACCATGTCGCGGACCCTTATACCCGAGAGACTTAAAAAGTATGGAGTCGACCGATACTTCACGACCGTGGTGCTCTCGGCTGAGGAGGGTGTGCGGAAACCGAACGAGGCCATCTTTCAGCCTGCCTTCAGGCAGACCGGGCTTTCTCCGGAACAGTGTGTCTACATCGGCGATACACTGAGCAGGGATGTGGAGGGGAGCAGAAGGGCCGGTTTCAGGAGTTCCATACTCATTCATTCCGGTCTTACCGATGTAAAGGACCGGGACTACAGGGGGGACGCTAAACCTGACCACATTCTGAAGAAGCTCAGAGACCTGAAGCCTCTTTTAACTGGCTAGATGGTACAATGTCCTCCAACGCATGGGTGACTGGCCATGATACATCGATTTAACATCATATTCAGAAAGTACATTCTTCTCTGGGCATTTCTGGCCATGGTGGTGGGGTATCTGGTTGGAAGGTTCAATCCGCAGCGGGTGGAATCGCTAGAGGGTTTTATTACACCGCTTCTCTTTGTCATGATCTTAATCATGGTATTTCCCACGAGCATGCCCAGCCTGCGTATGCTCAAACTCTACACCTTTCCACTGATCCTCTCCTTCATTCTTACCGTGCTTTCGCCCCTGGTCGGCATGCTCGTTGCACGGATCATTCCGGCACATTTCATGTACCTGAGAACGGGCCTCGTTATTTCCACGACTGTTCCCCCTGACGCGATGCTCTCCGCATGGACTTCCTTTCTGGAGGGCGACCTGCTGCTCGCCCTGATCATACAGTCATTCACTTTCGTGGTTTATCTTTTACTGGTTCCCTTCGGACTCAAGCTTCTTCTCGTCAACACTTTGAGTTTTTCCACACTCATACTCATGAAAAACCTTCTCATACTCATCGTCATTCCCTACATTTTGGCAGGAGTTGTAAAGCTGCTGTTCAGGAAACACCTCAGCAGAGACCTTCTGAAGCGGATGAAGCCCTCACTCACCTCGCTGTCGGGTATTATCGAGATCGTTGTCATACTCATATCGATCGCGCTCAGGGCGGAGATTATTACACGCTACCCCGTTATCATATGGTGGGGAGTGCTTTCCGCAGCACTCTTCTATGCTCTGGCTTTCATCACGGCCTTTTACATCACCCGGCTGTTCCGGTTTGATCGAGAGACCTCTGTGCCGCTTATCTATCAGAACGGCTCGAAGAACCTTCCCATAGCCATGGTCATCGCGATCACAACCTTCGAGAGCAGGACCATTCTCGGTGTTGCGGCCTGTATAATTGCACAGTTCCCCATATCAGCACTCTTCTACTCTCTATTCGCCCGTCGGTGGAGCACGGTTCAGACGTGAGAGACGGCGTAACCTAGAACCGTTTCTGTGAGCGTGAACCGGATGAATATTTTAATCAGAAAAAAAACTTGTCCTGTAGACACACTCAGTATACAATAGAGAAACGACCTGTCTGTTGCGGAATCAGTAGTGTAAGTTATTGCATGAATACATACCACTAAAAGGGAGGTATACTATGTCCAATGGAAGGAAGTTGTTCGATCTGGAAGGAAGCGGTACAACTGTCGGAACCGAGGTAATTTCCGGTATTGCCACTTTTCTTGCCATGGCCTACATCATTGTGGTGAATCCGGCTATTATCTCACAGACGGGTATGTCTTTCAACGGTGTGCTATTTGCAACAATTCTCGTCAGTGCATTCTCCTCAATTGCAATGGGGCTGTTTGCGAATCTTCCCTTTGCCCTGGCACCGGGTATGGGAATCAACGCATTTTTCACCTATTCCCTGGTGCTCGGTATGGGCATCCCCTGGGAGACGGCTCTGGGTGCCGTATTTCTCTCGGGCGTGCTGTTCATCATACTCTCCATATTCAAGGTGCGTGTAACGATCGTGAAGGCGGTTCCCGCATCCCTCAGGTACGCTGTTGCTGCAGGAATCGGGCTCTTTCTCACCTTTATCGGGTTTCAGCAGGTGGGATTTATCGTCAAGAATCCCGCGACCCTCGTGTCATTCGGCGGTATCAACGTCACCGTCATCATCTTTCTTGTGGGACTCTTCATCACCTCGATTTTGCTGATAAAAAAGGTGAAGGGAAACCTCGTTCTCGGAATCATCATCACCTCGATCATTGCCCTTATCGTGAGTCTCATCGGCGTGAAATCGGGCAGGATGGAGACACCAATCGTAACCTTACCCAAGGCAGTGTTTGCACTTCCCTCGATGGAAGTGTTCTTTAAGCTCGACATTGTCGGCGCCCTCAAATTCAGCATGCTCGGGCCCATATTCGCCCTTCTGTTTACCGACATGTTTGATTCGATCTCGACATTCCTGGGTGTAGCCCAGGTGGCCGGTCTGGTAGACAAGGACGGACAGCCCGTTCGTGTGGGAAAGGCGCTGCTTGTGGACGCTGGCGCAACAACCATTTCGGGCCTCTTTGGCACCTCCTCCGGCACCACCTACATCGAGAGCGCGGCCGGTGTTGAGGAGGGAGGAAAGACGGGACTCACCGCAGTCATCACAGGGCTCCTGTTCCTCCCCTTCATGTTCCTGAGCCCGCTGCTCTCCTTTATCCCGGCTGTGGCCACAGCGCCGGTGCTCGTTCTCATTGGTGTTTTCATGATGAAGCCGCTAGCCAAGCTGGACTGGAACCAGATGGATGAGGCAATCCCGGCGTTCATCGCGATGATACTCATCCCGCTGACATACAGCATCACCCAGGGCATTATCTGGGGATTTATCTCCTATACGGTGATCAAGCTTCTCATCGGCAAGGGGAAGGACATTCACTGGATGCTGTACATCATCGATGCGTTTGCGATTCTGTCGCTCGCACTGCCCTTTATAAAGTAGTCTGAGCTGAGTTGTTCCACGTAGAGAGATGAAAAGCCCCCGTATTCGGGTGAACGGGGGCTTTTCCTGCATCCTGGTTGACATAAGCCACTGCACGAAGTATTTTTTCACAGAAATTGCAGTTTCCCTTTCGGAGGTTGAGCTGAGCAGCATGGAAATGGACAAGAAGTACGATCCGAAGACGGTCGAGGAGAAGTGGTATCGGTTCTGGGAGGAGAAGGGCCTCTTTCACTCCGAGGTTGATCGAAACCGGACCCCCTACACCATTGTCATTCCCCCGCCCAATGTGACCGGTGTCCTGCACATGGGACACGGCCTCAACAACACCATTCAGGACACGATTATTCGCTGGAAACGCATGCAGGGCTTCAATGCACTCTGGCTTCCGGGAACAGACCATGCGGGAATCGCCACACAGAACGTGGTGGAGAAGCAGCTCGCCCGGGAAGGGAAGACCCGTCAGGAGGTGGGCCGGGAACGATTCATCGAACTCGTCTGGGAATGGAAGCAGAAGTTCGGCTCCACCATTATCAATCAGCTCAAGAAGCTGGGTGCCAGCTGCGACTGGCGGCGGGAACGCTTCACCATGGACGAGGGGCTGTCCCGGGCTGTACGGGAGGTATTCGTACGCCTCTTCAACGAGGGTCTCATATACAAAGGCCAGTACATCATTAACTGGTGCCCCCGGTGTCAGACGGCCCTTTCCGACGAAGAGGTGGACCACGAACCGGAACAGGGATTCCTCTATCACATCCTCTACCCATTCAAAGATGATAGGGGGGGGCTTGTGGTGGCAACCACACGTCCCGAGACCATGCTCGGCGACACGGCAGTTGCGGTGAACCCTGATGATAAACGCTACAATAAACAGATCGGCAGGACGGTTGTACTTCCACTCGTGGAGCGTGAGCTTGCAGTCATCGGTGACTCCTACGTGGATCCTGCATTCGGAACCGGTGCACTGAAGATCACACCGGCGCACGATCCCAATGACTTCGATATCGGAGAACGGCATGGTCTCGACCGCGTGAACGTGTTCAATGAGGATGCAACCATCAATGAGAATGGCATACCCGACTGTATCGGTCTTGACCGGTATGAAGCACGCGAGGTGATCCTCGAAGAGCTCCGAGAACGGGAACTCCTGGTCAAGCAGGAACCGCACATGCATGAAATCGGACACTGCTACCGCTGTCACTGCGTTATCGAGCCCTATCTCTCGGA
>JAGLSF010000094.1 GCA_023136305.1 Spirochaetota bacterium | reverse complement strand
AAGAATGGTGTTTCTGTATATGTGTACTACAGCACCATTTTCCACCATTATGCCGTAGGTGTCATTGTCAACAGTTGCGCCACCATTGATTGATGAATTGTCTTCTATAACGATGTTCTGTGATCCACCTCCAACATAAATGCCGTACAGCTCGCCTTCCCACCCGCCTTCAATCAGAAGGTTACTCTCAATCAGTACGTTATCAATGGGGCCATCAATATGAATTGCCGTATTGTGGAGCGTCCCCCAACCGCCCCAGAGTTCGATATTGTCATATATATATATGTCCCGTGCATTGTCGATAGATATGCCATATCCCTTGTTTGTTCCTGGTACATTCACTCCGAAGATATGGGATGAGGCCACGTTTACATCATTGCTGTTTCCCGTGATGTGAATGCCATGGCCTTCTTCGGCGCCATTTGAACCAATAATAAAGCAGTTATCCACTCGTATGTTCGAGCTTCCCCCTTCGATAAGCACGGCGCCGTTGATGTCGGGAGGGGATGTTACCGGGCCTATAACAAATAGAGTGTCCAGGGTAACTCCTGCTACACCGGTGAGAGTAATGACATAGTTGCGGGATACTGTCTCAATCGTTGTCTGATACGTTAAGGGGTTTGGGTCATAACTAATAAAATTATTGTCCCAGCCGCCCTGAATCCTGAAATTGTCATAGGTCGTACCGCTCAATACAACATCCTCGGTATAGACACCCTGTTCGATTTTAATATAGGGGAGTCCGATGGCGAGTGCTAGTTGAATCGCCCTATTGATGGTAAGTACGGGTGATGTGCTCAAATACCCTTCATTGGCATCGTCACCTGTTGTTGAAACATAGATAGCATCTATTGTCTGGAACTGGAAGAGGGGGGCTGGCATGATACCATTATGGTTGTTACCTGCCACGTCAACCGCAATGATACCGTTGGCGTTGAGATAGATGCGGTAGTTCTTGCCCGGCATGAGCGGCTCATAGGGTGTGAAAATTGCACGCTTCACACCTAATGCTGGCTCACTCCACTGAAAATACCCATCACTCACGGTACGTATATCCTGGAAATCGTCAGACAGGAGCTGGAAGGAGCCCTCAACGCTGCTCCTGAGCATTTCCTTGTTGAACTCAATGATGATCTGTGCGTCCAGTTTATGGATCCCCAATATCGCTGTGGGCTCGGAGACCCAGACATTTGTTATATCGTAGGGAGAGTTAATATCCGAGTCCGAAGATGTTTCAAACCGCCACACATAGCTTTCATCAAGGTTTAAACCATCTTTGGATTGAACGTACAGGCCAACATTGACGGTTACCTCCGTGAAAGACGGAAAGAAGCTGTAGGGTCTGAATACAGCGAGGCGGTTGGTGCTGTCCCAGTAAAAGGAGCCGTCCGAAGAATCGTACTCCTGCCCGTTGTAGGAATACCGGAAGTGTTCCTCCAGGGACTGCTGGTCCATGGGTTTGGAAAACAGTATGCCGATCATTGCATTGCGGGGAACATCGTAGAGGCTGTCCGCCGGATCGAAGGTGATGATTCTTGGTACATCGGAGGGCTCAGTGGTGGCCAGATCGTAGAGAGCGTTTCTTACCTGACACCCTGCCAGAAGCAGAGGAAAGGCCAGGACCATGAGGAGCAGTTTTTTCATCTGTTCTGGTTTTTCCGCGATACCCCTTTACTACACAGTATAAATCTATTTTTATGAATAACAATAGTTACAATCATTATATCGGTTGAATTGAAAAATTTCTTATCGAAGGAGAATGTCCTTTGCAGGAACACAACAGCTTCCACGGAAGAAGAGCTGAAGTGTATATGTGGGTTCAGAACAGCATGTCGGTGGGTTTCATGCCCTTCTGTGCACAGTACTCCCAGTACAGCTCCATGTAATTCTTCGATATACCTCGATCGGGTTGAAGGCCCAGCTGTTCGCTCAGCTCCAGGATGCGGTCTTCCTCTCCCTCGATCTCTATGTAGTTGCCAATGGGAGTCTCATCGAGGAGTATGTGGGTGCCATCCGATATAAAAACCTCTCTGCGTTTCTGATAACGGAAGGCCTTGCGGAATCCGAGGGAGGTGATGATTCTCTCCGCCTCTTCGAAGTCGGAAACCTCTATTTCATGCTCCTCCATGATCTTGAAACGGGTCCGGTCCACGGGCTCCTTGAAGGTGATGGTGACGGTATTGCTCTTTCTGAGACGGAGCAGTTTTTCCTCTCTTCGAAGGTTTTCCCCCTCATCGTCAAAAACGATGTTGTCCTCGAAGAATGAGGATTGAAGGACTGCCCCAAGCTTTGAGAGCCTCTCTCTGTAGGGGTTGAAATCGTCGACGAGATACTTGACCTCTCTTTCAATCATGGCTTTTAAGTCCTAGGGGTTGAATTCATGGGCTCTCCGGTCGAGTACATGGGGTTACGGGGATTGCGGTCTCTGTCGAGGAGCCAATACCCGGTTAATACCGGTTCCTGCTGGATAATCAGGAAATCTTCCAGGTGGTAGTATACAGAAATATCTTTTTAATTGCAATAGGGATATTTGGGATATTATAGATTTATGAACAGAAGAGTTACCCCCTCATCATGGCCCGGCCCAAACTTGCCTGCATTGCACGTTCCGTTCACGCTTGCTATTTCGAAAGTGTGGGGTATGATAGAGGATTGAAATAGACAGTCCAGTTTCAGGGAGTGAAGTGATGTCCCGTCTTAACCGTTTCGGTGTCTCTATGGAAAGTAATCTTCTCGAGTCCTTTGATCATTTCATTGCGAAGCATGGTTTCCACAACAGAAGCGAGGCGATACGGGACCTGATCAGGGAGAAACTTTCCCTGGAGAAGGATGAAAAGACGGGAAGGGTCATGGGAACGATAACGATTATATACAATCATCACATACGCAATCTCTCCGAGGAACTGACCGACATTCAGCACCACTATCAGGAGTACATACTCTTTTCCAATCATGTCCATATTACACACGAGGATTGTCTCGAGGTAATTGTTGTGCGAGGTGAGGAGAGGACCTTGCGTGATCTCGCCAATCGTATAGGAGGGCAGAGGGGTGTGTCCATGGCCCTCCCATCATTCTTTACTCTTGCGCTGTCATGACAGCGGGGAAGGAATTCATGTATCAAAATAGAGGAGATATGCATGGCTGACAGGGACGAAGAACTGCGGGGACTGCAGGATGAGATCGAGAGATACAGGAGGGAAATCGAGCATCTCGTCAAGGACAGAAGCGAGTATCTCCGGGTAAGTGCGCATCAGATGAAATCGCCGCTTGCCACGGTCCTTTTCAGTGTCGATACATTGCTGGGCAACTACGCGGGTCCCCTCAACAGCAAACAGCTCAGAATCGTGGAATCGATCAGAAACGGAGGCAGGGACCTGCAGGCGCTCATCATGGACATTCTCGAGCTCGAGCGGTTCCGTGCAGGTGAAGTGGAGCTTGAAAACGTGGATTATGCGGAGCTCTGTACTCAGGCCACCCTAGAGCTCAAGGAAAAGATTCAGGCCAAAAATATCAACTTCCTTTCCGATATACCCTATCAGAGACTCCTCACCTCCGGCCACAGGGTTGGATTGAAGCATGCTGTGTACAATCTCCTGGAAAACGCGGTCAAATACTCGCAACAGGGCGGGATGGTCAAGATATCAGTTGCCTTTGATGAGGGGAAGGGCCTGATTGAAACATCTGTCGAGGACCGGGGTATCGGTATACCGGAGGAGGAGCAGGCCAGAATATTCGAGGAGTTTTACCGGGCGCCGAATGCACGACTATTCGATAAACATGGAACAGGATTCGGTATGACCCTTGTGAAGCAGATCATCGAGATATGTGGCGGCACGATCACCCTTCGAAGCAGGGAGCATGAAGGTACAACAGTGGCCTTCAATCTTCCCCTGCTCGAGGTGAAGGAACCTGAAACTGCAGGAAAGGATGAGGGGTCCTCCAGGAAAAAGATTGTTGTCATTGGAGGTGTTGCAGCGGGACCGAAGGCCGCTGCGAGGGCCAGGAGGCTCGACTCGGAGGCAAAGATCACGGTTTTTGAGAAGGGAAATTTTCTTGCCTATGCCGGGTGTGCGCTTCCCTATTACATCTCTGGACAGCTGAAGAGGCAGCGAGAGCTTTTCAAATCCTATTCGGGACTCGAGAGCGCGACCGAGTTCTTTCGAAATGTCAAGGGTATTGAGATAAAGAACCTCTCCCGCGTCACCAAAATAGACCGCGAGCGCAGGGTAATCGAGTACCGTGAAGTATTCACCGACCGTGTGCTCATCGAGGCCTACGATGTGCTCATTCTAGCCACCGGAAGCAACCCCGTTATTCCTGATATACCTGGGCGAGACCTGAAAAACATCTTTGCTCTGCACGGTATTACCGATTCAGAGAATATCAAACGTGCCCTTGCGAATGATCTTGCCAAGGACATTGTTATCGTGGGCGGCGGAAAGATCGGGGTTGAAACAGCGGAGGCGCTGACCGTTTCGGGCGCCCGGGTGACCATTGTTGAAAGGGAAAAGGAAATACTCCCCTTCCTGGACGTGGAGATGGCGGCCCTGGTGCGGAAGTATATGGAGAAGAAGGGGATACGGGTTATTGTCGGCAACAACGTCGAGGAATTACAGGGTAGGGAGAAGGTCGAGTCCGTCAGGTTCGTTGATCTTACGCTTCCTGCGGATGTGGTCATTCTGGCTACGGGATTCCGGCCCAACGTGCTGTTGGCACAGGATGCAGGACTGCAAATTGGAGAAACCGGCGCGATTGCGGTCAATGAATACCTGCAGACAAGCGACTCCAATATATACGCTGCCGGCGACTGCGCCGAAGTATCTCATGTCGTGGGGGGAAAACCCTTCTATCTGCCGCTGGGTTCAATAGCAAACCGCCAGGGTAGAATTGCAGGTTCAAACGCTGCCGGAAGGAGACAGAAATTTCATCACGTGACCGGTACGACGATAATCAAGGTGTTCGATTATCACTTCGCCAAAACGGGGTTGAACGAGAGGCAGGCCATGGAAAGTGGTTTCGATCCTGTTACCGTATATGTGCCCGATTATGACCGGGATATCTTCATTCCGGGTGCTGCGATGATCAACATCAAGATGATTGCAGACCGTAAGTCACGCAAGCTGCTGGGTGTGCAGATTGTGGGTAAGGGCGAAGTGGCTAAACGAATAGATGTGGCCTCCACGGTTATAGCGCAGGGTGGCGAGGTTGAGGACATAATTGCACTTGACCTTGGATACGCACCCGCCTATTCACAGGCAATGGACAACATCATCGTTGCTGCACATGTCATGGAGAACAAGCTCGATGCTCTTTTCCAGGGAATTTCTGCTGTTGATGCGCAGTCAGTCATTGATGCAAAGAAGAACTGCACCTGCATAGACGTCCGATCATCACAGGAGTATGAGGAGGAGAGGATTCCCGGGGTCGAGTCCATACCGCTCGAGGCTCTGAGCAGGAGAATCGACGAGATCCCGCGAGACCGCGGTGTTATTCTCGTTGACAATACAGGTGCAAAGGCCTACCAAGCCTCCCTCATTCTCAGGGCGAACGGTTTTAAAAAAGTGAGCATTCTCGAGGGAGGCTTAAGAATGTGGCCTTTCAGAATCGCACGGGAGTGAGCACGCACAGGTCTCTCTACCGGTTCACAAGTGGGTACACTTACCCATCTTACAAGCAACACAATATGGTTGACTTAAATTACAGAGATGGTGTATTGTGGAAGTGGGTCTACACATAGGGGAGGGATGAGTACTCATCCCAGATGAAAAGGATCAATGGTATGCTATTCTTCTGTAACTTTTGTACCGCAGGTATTTCCTGCGGTGCGACCAACGGGAGTCCCCGTGGGACGAAAATCTTTAATAAAGCACAGCGCTAGTTTATTTTTTTATGTTTGGTTTGCGGCTAAAAGCCGCGCTGTGTATCTTTAAAAAATGTATAGCGAAAGGAGGGGTAATGTTTATGAAGTCAAACTCAAAGCTTTTGATTGCTGTTTTTACAGCCGCGATCCTGGTGGTTAGCTTTGTGGCGATGCCCTGGATGACTCAGGCGGCACCAAAGGGGAAAGTTGCCGTGGTACTCGATGTTGGAGGCAGAGGAGATCTTTCCTTCAATGACATGGGTTTCAAGGGCACAGACGAGGCGGCAGCAGATTTCGGATTGCAGATGGTGGAGATACAGAGCGCGTCCGCCTCAGATTATCTTCCCAATGTACGAACTGCGGCCAGATCGGGACAATTCGATCTCATCATTGCGGTCGGGTTCCTGCTTACCGATGCAGTGGCCACGGTCGCAAAGGAGTTCCCAAAGCAGAAGTTCATGATAATCGATATGGTGGTCGACTTACCGAATGTCATGTCCATCGTTTTCAATGAGAACGAAGGTTCTGCGCTTGTGGGAGCGCTTGCCGCAATGACGGCAGCACATTACGGGTATCCCAATGTTGGTGCGGTTCTGGGTATCGAGATCCCCGTCCTGTACCACTTCGAAGCAGGATTCCGGTTCGGTATCGATTGGGGGAATAAAAGGTACAAGGAGATTATGGGTAGAGATGCCGATGTCGGGCTCCTTTACACCTACACGGGTACGTTTAGTGACATCGCAAAGGGCAAGGCAGCAACTGAAGCGATGCTTGCACAGGGGGCTGGTCTTGTGTACAACGTTGCAGGCCCCCTCGGAATCGGCGATCTCCAGGCCATTACCGAGCACCTCAATCGAAAGGGAAAAAAGGCAGGCCCGCCCTTCATGATCGGCGTCGATGCAAACCAGGACTGGATGGGCGACGGCCACCGTGTGCTCGCCAGTATGCTGAAACGGGTTGACAACGGGTGCTACAACGCGGTGAAAGCAGTTGTCGATGGGAACTTCAAGGGTGGTATCGTTGTTATGGGACTCAAAACGAAAGGCGTTGCAATGAGTAAAGCCGGCGATCTCGATACCTTCATGGAGTTCGGTATAGGTGTCGGAGAGATCACAGGGAAGGACAAGAGCACAATCAAGAAAAACTGGACGGAAATGAGATCCGATATTCCCAGATCGATCTGGAACGCTCTTGATGATCTCGAGAGAGCTATCGTGTCCGGCCGGATCAGTGTCCCCACAGCCAACACACTTGAGGAGATGCAGGCAGTAAGGGCAAGGTATCCATTGACCAAGTGACGGCTGTTGTCTAAGAGGGGGAAGGTGGAGAAACCATCCTCCCCCTCTCTTCGTTTTCAAAGCATGGAAAGGAGAACCCTAAATGGCAGGGAGGGGTTCTGTATTTTGGGGGAGAACTGAAGAATTAAGAAAGACGGTCATTGCAGGAATCATCGGTTTTGCGGTTGGCGCGGTCATCATACTCCTCTACGGGTACAGTCCAGTCACTGCCTTTGGCGCTCTCTTCAGCGGCGCATTTGGCGATCTCTATAGCATTTCAGAATCGCTTGCAAACGCCGTTCCCCTCATCCTCACAGCGCTTACCTTCGCAATCGGTTTCAGGGGTGGAATGTTCAACATCGGAGCAGAAGGCCAACTCTATCTGGGAGCACTGGCGGCGGTTACCGTCACCCTCTTTCGGCTT
>JAGLSF010000093.1 GCA_023136305.1 Spirochaetota bacterium | reverse complement strand
ATCTCTCAGCCTACACTACCCATGGTACAGGCCATGGGAGGGGCCTACACTGCCGTGGCAAGCGACGAAAGCACCGTTTTCTACAACCCTGCCGGGTACGCAGTAATTGAGGACCCCATACTCGTCTTCTCGGTGCTTGATCTCAGCATAAACATCGACGATTCCGCCATCGATGTGTACAAGGCCATACGAAATGGAGAAGACCTCTCGGATCCTGACAACATCACCAAGTACTTCAACGACACAACCCTTTCCTTTGGCATTAGCGGACCCATATATTTCGGCCGTGTGGGGAACAACTTCGGCTTTTCCTTCTACGACACCGGACGTGCCCTACTAGACACCACACCCGGCGCATTACAGCCCTATGCCGATTACTACACCTTTACCGACCTGGGTTTCATTGGCGGTTTCGGGTACAGGATCGTAGACAGTCTCTATGCCGGATTCAACTTCAAGGTTATTCTCAGACTGAAATCGGAGCTGCACGGGACCGCTACTGAAGTTATCGAGGCAATTGAGGACGACAACGTACCCGCTGCCAAATCGGTGGGTTTCGGCGGCGACCTGGGTTTGCTGTATCGCCCCCTTTCCTGGTTTGCCCTTGGGCTCAATGCCCGTGATTTCTTCGGAACACGTTTTATGACCTGGGAGGATATCAGCGGCACTCAAAACTACCCCTCGAGCATGATCAAACCCAGGCTTGCCTTTGGGATCGCCTTCTTTCCACTGCGAACTGAGAAGGATATACCCAGGAACGATATAGTGATAGCACTGGATTACTGGGACATCTTTGACACGAGTTCACCCCTGACAAACATCAAGTTCGGTGTCATGATCAATACCCTGGGATTCCTCGACCTGCGGGGTGGAATCGATGCCGGCTATCTCACCGGCGGAGTCGGCTTTCACCTGAAGTTCTTCCACTTCAGCACCGCCTACTACGTCAAGGAGCTCGGGGCCTACCCCGGTTCGAAACCTCTACAGACCCTCACCTTTGAGTTTGCCTTCAAGTGGTAATTGTGTATTGAATATTGGGGATCAGAGTTCACGCTCCGGCATGTAGTAGTTGGGGGGTTCCTTCGTCACCTCAATGTCGTGCGCGTGACTTTCCTTGAGGGAGGAGAAGCTGATCTTTATAAACCGCGCCTGTTCTCCCAGTTCCTGCAGATTACGGGCGCCCACATAACCCATACCAGCCCTGATCCCGCCGACAAGCTGGAACACGATGTCCCGCACGCTCCCCTTGTAGGGAACGAGCCCCTCGAGACCCTCCGGCACAAACTTGCGCTGCCCCTCCTGAGCGTAGCGGTCGGACGACCCCTCCTTCATGGCCCCTTCCGATCCCATGCCCCGGTACTCCTTGAATGCACGGCTGTGGACGATTACCTTCTCCCCGGGGCTCTCGTCGGTACCGGCAAAGATGCTCCCCAGCATGACCGCATCTGCACCGGCTGCCAGGGCCTTGACAATATCTCCGGAGTACCGTATGCCGCCGTCAGCTATGATCGGCCTGTTATGCTTTCGGGCAGCCCTCGAGCAGTCCAGTATTGCGGTGAGCTGCGGCACACCGATGCCCGTAACGATCCTCGTCGTACAGATTGAGCCCGGGCCTATACCCACCTTGATCACATCTGCCCCGGCCTCGATGAGCGCCTCAGTACCTTCCGCAGTCGCCACATTACCGGCTATGATGAGCAGGTTTTCATAACGCTTCCTGATCATCTTCACCGCTTCCAGCACCCGATGCGAGTGCCCATGTGCCGTATCCACACCCACCACATCAACCTTTGCCTCAACAAGCGCATCAACACGTGCTGTGAGTTCGGGTGACGGCCCCACTGCTGCGCCGACCAGGAGCCGTTTCTTCTCATCCAGAGCTGCACTGGGAAAATCAATGGCTTTCTGAATGTCCTTGATCGTGATGAGGCCCCGTATGTTGAAAGCCCTGTCAACTATTGGCAATTTCTCGATCTTGTGACGCTGAAGGATCTGTTTGGCCTCTTCAAGGGTCGTGCCTTCAGGTGCAGTAATGAGATTTTCCCTGGTCATGAGGTTTTTCACCGGCTGATCGAAATCGGTGATAAATCTTAGATCCCTGTTGGTGAGTATCCCCACCAGCTTGCCCTTTTCCGCGATGGGGATTCCTGAAATCCTGAACCGCTTCATGATATCCATAGCCCTGTGCACAGGAGCGGACGGATCGAGTATGACCGGGTCTATAATCATACCGCTCTGGGATTTCTTGACCTTTTCCACCTCCCCTGCCTGCGCCTCAATGGATAAATTGCGGTGTATGACGGAGAGCCCGCCCTCACGCGCGAGAGCAACAGCCATACGGTACTCGGAAACCGTGTCCATGGCAGCGGAGATAAGCGGTATCTTCAGAAAGAGTGACTTCAGGGTTGTGGAGAGATCGGCTTCGACCGGGGTAATATCGGAGAATTGCGGAAGGAGGATGACATCGTCGAAGGTAAGCCCTATTTTATCTGCATCAATCATGCCAGCTCGATCCTAGCTCCAGTGAAATCCGAAATGTCTCTCTCTCGATTGACAGAACCCCGGAATGTAAATCCAAGAATAACACGGAATAGGTGTGCCGTCAATTCAAGATTATGCACGCTGTTGACGATTGAATAGATGAGATGAAAAAATATCTTATGGCAGCCATTCTCATCCTGTTCATGCTTCCCGTGCAGGTGCAGGCACGAAAACTCTACTATGCGGAAGAGTTCTATCTGTACGCCCTCAACCTGTACTACACGAACCCGAATCTCGAACGCAATATCCGCTTCATGCAGTGGGCCCTCCAATCTCCCTTTGACAATCAGGTACGGAGCCTTGCCCTCATCGAGACCGAGCATGATTTCAGGCGCTACAAGGCACTTTTCCGCATGCACGTAAACCTGCTCATCATCGACAGCTACCTTCAGCTCGCCACCCGGTTCGACAAGGAGCATGTCTACTTTTACAACCTCTGGTACGCCGAAGAGCTGAAGGAGAGTTTTACCATTGCCAGGTACTACTATCAGGTAGCCGTCAACTACTGGGAAGAGGCGAAGAAACACGCTGCCAGCACCGATGAGATACCGGGAAGGATAGATCTCGACTACTGGGAAGACGAGCAGTACCTGATACAGTCCGGCGAGCTCGACTACGGTCAAATAATTGACGATCACCTGCATAAGCTCGAGGAACGGCTCGAAACAGTCGAAAACTACCTCGAACAGTTTGAGGAGAGCAATCAGGAGTTATAGACGGTTGAAATTCTTCCTTCCATGAATCTATATTCCCATTAATCAAATGTCAGTCTATCCCACATACCTCGGATTACGTGACCTGCCTGAAAGGGTACAATTACTGAAGGAAAAACTGCAGCCCTGCACGGTTTGTCCCTTTCACTGCGGTATCGACCGTTTCACCGCGCGCTCCGGGCGATGCGGGATGGGATATGCACCGAAGGTGGCCTCCTGGTCGCTTCATCACGGGGAGGAACCCCCCATATCCGGAGAGCGCGGCTCGGGAACCATATTCATGAGCGGCTGCTCCCTGCACTGTTCCTTCTGTCAGAATTATCCCATAAGCCAGCTTCGCCACGGTCAGGAGATGAGCATCACTGAGCTCACCGAATGCATGCTCGAGCTGCAGGAGAAGGGCGCACACAACATCAACTTCGTCACACCCACGCATTTCGTCCCTCAGATCGTGGAAGCACTCCACTTGGCTGTGGGTAGGGATTTTCATCTGCCCATTGTGTATAACACGAGCGGCTACGATGATCTGGAGACCCTGCAGCTTCTCGACGGTATCGTGGACATCTACCTCCCCGATATGAAGTACTGCGACGACAGGATGGCGAAACGCTACTCAGGCGCCCGTCACTATGTTTCTGTCAACCGTAAGGCAATAGGGGAAATGTACCGTCAGGTGGGAGGGCTAACGCTCGATAGTGAGGGGCTTGTGAGAAGGGGGCTTATCGTTAGGCACCTCGTTCTTCCGGGGGATTTATCCGGCGCTGCAGAGGTGCTTCGGTTCGTTGCGGGCCTCTCCACGTCCATAGGCATAAGCCTCATGAGTCAGTACTTTCCTGCACATCGGGCCGCTGAGTACACAGAGCTACAGCGAAAGATCGCCCGGGAGGAGTATGCCCAGGCCCTCGAGGCACTCGACCATTACGGGCTTTTGAAGGGCTGGATACAGCCGCTGGAATAGCATCCAGAAGTCTCACACCACCGCAGCCGGCCCTGACACAACCAGAACCCTGCATCATTCCTTATCGATACCCAGTTTCTTCTTGAT
Source organism: Spirochaetota bacterium (assembly GCA_023136305.1). GTDB lineage: Bacteria > Spirochaetota > B62-G9 > B62-G9 > DRHN01 > JAGLSF01. The sequence goes on along the minus strand of JAGLSF010000093.1, from coordinate 3,304 downwards.
CTTCTGCATGTCCCTGTACATGTCCCGCAACTTGGGCCTCATTGCCCAGTACTCCATCATCTTCTTCACATCCATTGCGGGTGCACCCACCACAATGCGTCCGCGCTTGATGCGTTTCTCCATGATGCCTGCCTTGGCGAGCACATACACATCATCCTCGATCTCAATGTGGTCGGCAAGCCCGACCTGACCGGCCAACACGACGTTGTTCCCGATCTTCACGCTCCCTGAAATGCCGCACAGTGCACACACGATGCAGTTCTTTCCGACCTCCACGTTGTGCGCAATCTGAACGAGATTATCGATCTTTGTACCTGCACCGATACTCGTCATACCCAGTGTGGCACGGTCAATGGTGGTATTGGCACCGATCTCCACATCACGCCCGATGTGTACACCGCCTATCTGCGGGATCTTCCGGTGTGAGCCCTCAATCTTCGTGTATCCGAAGCCGTCGCTGCCGAGCACCACACCAGAATGAATGATCACATTGTCTTCAATAGTGGTATGAGGATAGATGGTGACGCGCGGGTAGATAATGCACCCCTTCCCTATACGGCAGTTCCTGCCGATAACCGTGTGCGCACCAATGCAGGTCCCCTCACTAATGGTGCTGTCCCCAATCACGGCATAGGCATCCACCACCACTCCATCTCCCAGGGTTGCACCTGAAGCTACCTCTGCGTGCTCCGAAACACCTGAGCCAAAGTCCTTCTCATCCTCGAAAAGGGAGAGTAGAGCGATAAACACACCGTCTCTGTCCTCGGATTTTACCAGAATGTAATCGATGCCCTCTGCATAATCGGGGTGAAAGTCGAGAACGAATGCCGCTGTTTTCGGACCCTCCATCTCATCGTAGGACTTTCTGTCCCGGATGAGGACGATACAGTCCTCTGTGCCGCCCTCCAGCGGGCTTACACAGCAGACCTTCCGTTTCCCGTTACCGACAACCTCACCGCCTATCTCTGAAGCAATGTATCCCAGCGAATGCACCTTTCTGTCCTCCCTCATCTTTCACTGTTTCAACCAGCACTGCAGCAATTCTCAGCAAACCGAAGCAGCTCGTCTCGGGGGTTTTCCCCACCTAAAACAGTCCGCTTAATTGCGCTGAGCAGCGGGAGCTGTTCCAGAATGCCCTCACCCACTCGACCGATGTATTTCATCAAAAGCTGCAGGGTGTGATACCCCTCAGCCACTTCATCCGCATCAAGCATGCGGCGATACTCCTCCTCGGGTACACCACCTGCACCGACCTTCCGTCCAAATATACCGTTTCTTCCTGATGCCGAGGTCACATAGAGGTCGCCCACACCCGCCAGGTCGAACACCGTTTCACGCTCACCTCTCCCCTCACCGATGAGCAGGGCCATTTCACGAATTGCCTGATTAAAAATGAAAGCCTTGAAGTTGTGATAGTACTCAACCCCGGCCCGCTTATGGATCCCGTCACAGATTCCCATACCAATGGCATACACATTCTTGAGGGCGGAGGAGAGCTCAACACCCCGCACGTCCCGGGTGGCAGAGACCCTGTAGTAGGACGTGGGAAATGTGGAAAAGAAGGCCGCCACTTCAGGGCCGGTATACCCGAAAACGGTTGCCGTCGGTATCTTATCGGATAGTTCCACCGCTTTGACGGGACCGCCCACCGAAGCCCACTGCAGATCATGTGTGGTAAACCGCTCTTTAAAGAGGCGGGTAGCCCCCTCGCTCACCCGGAGCACTTCGTCTCCCAGTTCAACAAATCCCTTTGTGAGTGTGAAGAGGGGAAGCGGCCTGTCCAGGGTTTCCAGGAGCCTCTCAAACACGGGAAGAAAACCTTCGCTCGTCACCGCGATGATTATGAAATCCGTACCCTTGAGCGCCTGCTCGAGTGCGATCGAGTCATAGAGCTGAAGCTGCCGGGGAAGGGGTTTTTGAAGTCGCGGGTGCGCACCCTCACGCGCGGCCTCGATGAGCCCGTCGTCGAGCCAGGTCCCCCAGAGGCGTACACCGTGACCGTTCTCACAGAGGGGGAAGGTGATTGCACTACCCATGTAACCGGCTCCGAGAACAGCCACTTCAGCCATCCATCACCTTCTTCAAAGAGAGTTCATGTGACGGCAATTTGGTCTTGCCTCTTTCATGTTAAGTATACATGTATTTCATCATGAGCTCCAAATAAATCTATTTACTCGATACAAACATCGTAGTATTATACCTATTCATACAGAACTATCGGAGGGATTCATGAAGATCGCACTTGTCGAGCCAAAACCGCCGATAAACGTGTACTTCTTTCTCACGAAGATCCCCCTCCTTGGACCTCTTTTCATGGGAACCAAGCTGAAGCAGGCTGGTCATGAGGTGAAGGTTTTCAAGGAGGACATGATACGCGTTTACAACGAGAATACCGACGAACTCCATCCCTATCTCAGGGAGGCTGACGCTGTCGGATTCACGTCTATTGCACATACGGCCAAGAGGGCGTACAAGATCGCCGATGCGCTCAAACGCCAGTACCCGGAAAAGAAGGTGATTTTCGGTGGACCCCACCCATCAGCACTTCCCAAGGAAGCCCTGGAACATGGTGATCAGGTTGTGGTTGGTGAGGGTGAATATGTTGTGAACGATGTTTTTGACGGTACCATTACAGATCCCATCGTCAAGGGACCGATGCCCAATATAAACGACGTGCCGGCTATTGATCTTGAAATCCTGCAGGGTTACAAAAACCGGCGTGGGAAGTTCGTCATGAAGCAAGGACCACTCATGGCTTCACGCGGTTGCCCCCACGACTGCATATTCTGTTCTGTCACCAAGATGTTTGGGCGCAGATACCGCATCAAGGATCCCGACCTGGTCATGGATGAGGTGATGATGCGCTACAAAGAGGGCTTCCGCTCCATCTTCTTTTACGACGACAATTTTGCCGCCAACCATGAGAAGACGAAAATCTTCCTCGAGAAGCTGATCAGGGCCGATCTGGACCTGAAGTGGACGAGTCAGTTCAGCATACACGTCGCCAAGGACAGGGAGCTCGTGAACCTGCTGAAACGATCGGGGTGCAACCTCATGTTCATAGGTGTTGAATCGATCAACCCTGAGGCACTCAAGGACTATCACAAGGCGCAGACCGTGGCAATGATCAAGGACTCCATGAGCACCCTGACCTCTTCCGGGCTCCGGGTACATTCCATGTTCATTCTCGGCGCTGACAGCGACAACGAAGAAACCATAGAATGCACCATTCAATTCGCACGGGATTCGGGCAGCTGGACAGCCCAGTTTTCCATACTCTTTCCCATTCCGGGCACCCGTCTTT
>JAGLSF010000092.1 GCA_023136305.1 Spirochaetota bacterium | reverse complement strand
TAGCAGATAAAAACACTTGACAGGGTATTCTACTCGTTGTAGGGTATAAAACCGGTTTCAGTCATGTCATGAAGTTGCACAGTCATGATTTAAGGGATGATTGTAACTTCTTAATTATCAAACAGTTATGCTCATTTCGAAAATGAATAAAGTTTGATGTTCCTTAAAAGCCTTTGTGGAACCGGTTTTACTGCCCATACGCGTCAAAATGGGCTGGCACTTTACGTAAGATTGGGTAGGTTGCTCTTGGCGGTAACAATCAATGAGATCGCAAAGATGGCACATGTTTCCAAGAGTACCGTCTCGCGCGTAATCAACAAGAGCGGACCCGTTTCGAAACAAACGAAGGAGGCCGTGCTCAGTGCGATTGCCTCGGTTAATTTCCAGCCAAGCCCGATAGCCCGCGGTCTTGCCCTGAAAAAGACAAATACTATAGGGCTGGTTATTCAGGATATTAGAAATCCCTACTATGCACTTGCTTGCTGGCACGTGGAGCGTTTTTTAAGACGGTTCGGCTACATCACGATTATGTGCAATGCGGACAACGATTCTGAGATTGAGCAGTCAATACTCACGGCAATGACCAATCACAGTGTCGATGGTGTGCTCGTTATCGGGGGTGAACAGGACTACTCTCATGTGCTCGAAGGTGACGGTGTAGAGAGTATTCCCCTTGTTCTGGTGGACCGCGAGGCCAGTGGCCGGATGCTGACGAGTGTAACGCTGGACAACGAGTATGGCGGGCAGCTTGCTGTTGGCTATCTCTTCTCCCTCGGACATGAGCGAATCGCCTATGTAACGTCGGATTTCACCGTGGCGGAGAAGCAGAGGCTGCAGGGATACATGACGGAGCATCGAAACCGGGGCATTGCCGTTGACAGCGAATTGATCATCAGTCTAGAAGAGGGGCAGTGGCATGAGGGTGACCTGAACAGAATTTTGCGTATCTTCAGCCTGAATCATAGACCGACCGCACTTTTCGCCTCCAACGATTTCAAGGCGCTGCAGGTTTTAAGGCTGTTCAGGCGGAACAACATATCCATCCCCGATGATATATCGGTGATCGGATTCGATGATACTGAGATCGCCTCAGTGGTGCATCCCGCTCTCACAACCATTCATCAGCCCATTGGCAGGATGGTTGAGCTTGGCGCAAAGCTTCTGCTCGATCAGCTTGACGGTGGAGTGGTTACAGAGGAGAAGCGGGTGTTGAGCCCTTGGCTGGTCGAGAGAGAATCAACCCGACGTATCGTAGGATGATATGTGTGGGGGACAGCTATATACAACCCCGGCAGACGATACGTGGTCGCTCTTTCAGGTACGGCGTATCGCATGAGAAAGGTGCTGCTCAACACTGGCTGCGGGCAACGCATGCTCGACCTTTTTCAGATAAAGTATGTTGTTATCTGAACAGTGAGCTTCCCGATTGGGATACTGGAATCTTTTTCAGACCGGATTTTGGAATCATAATCTGAGATTTCAGCAGTGTTACTGAATCTGGGAGCACGCTTTTAAGATAAAAAATCCAATGAAGGAGGAAGAAAGCTCATGCCTGAAAAAGAAAAAAAGTATGAAGGGAAGAGTAGGATCTCGAGACGCGAGTTTCTGGGCAAATCCCTGAAGGCAGGTGCGGGCGTTGCTGCTGCATCGGTAGCATCAAAGTTTATCGGCAACAAATACAGCCCACACTCTATCTTTGCCAGCGGCAAAAAGATGGAGTATACACCGAAGGAAGGACTGGCTTCTGGGATGACCGGCGGTCCCACCGGCTTTGAAGGTGCTGAACGCTATCAGTACAGTGCTGATGAGGCTGCAGGGGTGGCTGTTGAGGGCCTCCGCAAGCTGAAAGCCGAAGGGAAAGCTCCGGACAAGCTCGTGGTTATGGTTCCACCGGGAGCTGTCGGACACTGGGAAAGCCCTTTTCCCGAAGGTGCTCCACTGGCAAAGCAGGTGTTCTTTGAAGAAACCGGTATAGAGCTCGAGGTAGTGGATGTTGTGGAGACGGAGCAGACCACGAAGCTCATCCAGGATTATCAGACCGGTGCACGCGCCTACGACACCTACTCCTTCTGGTCCGATGAGACCGCAGACCTTGCCGCCTCGGGTGCTCTCCTAAACCTGGATGAGTTCGCGGACAAGTACAAGCCCGACTGGAACGACCCCCAGTGGGGTAATGTGGGCGGCGATGTTACCACCACCTCAACGTCAAAGCACCTTGGAAGCGTGTACAACGTGGTCATGGACGGTGACTACCAGCTGTGGGTCTACCGGCGGGATCTGTTCGAGGACCCCAAGGAACAGAGAGCATTCAAGAACAGGTACGGCTATGATTTGCAGTGGCCCGAGACCTGGGAGCAGCTCGACCAGATATCCCAGTTCTTTCACCGGCCCGATGAGGGGCTGTTGGGGTGCACGGACCTGCGCAACCAGTACTGGGGATTCTCAAACTGGTTCCAGCGCTACACGTCATTCGACAATCCCCATCGGACCTACTGGGACGACAACATGAACCCGCTGATCGATTCTGATGCGGGAATTCAGGCGACTGAGGAACACGTTGCCTCCCTGGCCTGGCATCACAAGGATGCCATCTCCTGGGGTTGGCCGCAGCAGTACGCCAATATGGCAGAGGGCGGAACCGCCATCACCTGCGCGTACCCAAACATGCCCAAGTTCCTGGACACTCAAAACGCTCCAGACTGGCTGGGAGTGCAGAGCAAGGTGTATCAGAAACTCAGATCCGGTGTGTCGCCCGGAAGGAATATTGGGGGCACTCTGGTGAGAAGGACTGTCTGGTGGCCGAGCATCGGACACGGTGTCGCTTCCAACGGGCGATACCCGGAAGCTGCGTACCTGTTACTCCAGTGGGCTTCCAGCGGGAAAGTCAGTACGTGGTTGGTTGCAAACCCTGCCGGGTACTACGACCCGTGGAAGGTCCCGCACTTCAAGGACCCCTTTGTCATCGGATCCTACAAGGACTGGCACATCAAAACCTATCAGGAGTCGATCAAGCGTTCCTCACCGCCCATCATTATACCGGGCGTTATCGAGTACCGAACCGCACTCGATACGACCCTGCAGCAGGCGCTTACCGGTCAGAAAACTGCGAAGCAGGCGATGAAGGACTGCGCGGATGAGTGGAACAAGATCACCGACAACAGGGGAAGGGACAAACAGATACAGGCGATTCGTGCAACAAGAGCCGCATGGCCGACGGTCGTGGACAAACCGACGATTTAGCTGTTTGGTGGTTGGATAGATTTCCACAATCGGAAGCATACAAGAGGGAAGACAGTGAGGGGTCTGGCCTCCGACCTAACGGTCAGGCCTCTACTTCCCTTGACTGAGTTTTAAGATCCCAAACTCTAAATTTAAAGAAGTGGAGGATTGGAACTTGTTCAAGAAGCAGATCACACTCAAAGAACCGAAAGGTATGGATGCGGCGAGGTTCGGTTTTTTCATGATACTACCCGCACTGGTTTTTCTTCTCTTTATCATTATCTTCCCGCTTCTTGCCTCTATCTATCTCAGCCTGTCCGAGTGGTCGCCATTGACAGGGGGTGGAACACGTTGGTATGAGGCATACAAGTTCTGGGGATGGCTCTCCAATTACTGGAACATCCTCAGGGATGCAGATTTTCTCATGTCTATTGTCAGGACATTCATCATTGTTGCCGTGGTGGTGCCGGTCGAGTTCTTCATCGGTCTTGGACTGGCCTTCCTCTTCAGGGACAACTTCGTCGGTAAAAAGATCTTTCACAGCATCATCCTCATGCCCATGATGATCGTTCCGGCGGTCGCCGGGTTTGTATTTTACATGCTTTTTCAGGCCCAGGGCCCGGTAAATGCGGTGCTCTCGGTTTTTGCCTTCAAAGAGGTTTCCATACTATGGCTGCAGGGAACATGGAGTGCAATGATAGCAATAATGATCGCCGACATCTGGCAGTGGTCGCCCTTCATGTTCCTCATTCTTCTATCAGGACTCATGGCGCTTCCAGAAGACCAGATCAATGCAGCTCTCATTCTCGGTGCATCAAAATGGCAACGTTTCAGAATGGTATTGTTCCCGCTCATGAAACCGGTTATCGTCATCGCACTGATATTCCGCGGTATGGAGGCAGTGAAGATCTTCGATGCCATCTGGCTTATGACCACTGGTGGACCCGGCACTGCAACGGAGTCCATATCGGTTTACATGTATAAACACGGATTCAAGCACCTGAGGTGGTCATGGGTTGCTGCGGGCGGTATCATCATACTCATCATTATTACGCTCATATCGATGCAGGCACTCAAGCCCATCAAGGAGCGGGAAGAGGAACAGGCTGCCTGATTTTCTGGTGGCGAGAAAACAGTTAAGGGAGATGTGGAACTCTGTTCGAAAGAATTCCTCTCTCGGGATGCAATCAGCGGTATATGTTACTATCGGCTCTCCTGCAGCCGGATGCGAAAGGATATATAGATGGAACAGAAACTGTATGTGAAAGTGCTGAAGTTCTTCCTGATTGTCTTTGTGACCATGCTATTCTTTTTCCCGATCTACTGGATATTCAGTATGGCTTTCAAGCCCTTCCCTGAATGGACGGCTGCAGGGGGAAAAATATACTGGTTTCCCAATAATCCGACGTTTAATAATTTCAGGGCCATCTTTTCACGAAAGCTTGAAATGAGCCCGATCGCCGGCACAGCTATACGGCCGATTCTCAACAGCCTGACCGTCAGTATTATCGGGACGGCCATTGCTATGGTGGTTGGCATCTTTGCAGCGTACGGAATCTCACGTTACAAGGCGGGAGGGAATCTGCCCTTCATGCTGCTGCAGCTGCGCATGTTTCCGCCCATAGCAATCATCATCCCCATCATGATCATGTGGGCCTTTCTCAGAATGATCGATACCTGGTACGGACTCGCGATCATATATGGAGTGGTGACGCTGCCCTTCTCGGTCTGGCTCATGAAAACCTTTTTTGACGACATTCCAAAGGAGCTCGACGAAGCCGCAATCGTGGACGGGTGTTCGAATATCGGCGCATTCTTCAAGGTGGTTATGCCTCTGGCCAAGGGCGGTATCGCGTCGAGTGCACTATTCGTGTTCATACTCAACTGGAGTGACTTCCTCATCGCGCTCATTCTGACCGACCGAAGATGGACCACCATTCCTGTGCACATCAGCAAGCTGCAGTCGGCTATGGTGGGTGCACTGTATGGGCCCAAGGCGGCTCTAGGCATGATCGCAGCAGTTCCGCCGATCGTGTTCGGTATACTCATTCAGAAGTACCTGGTGCGCGGCTTCACCTTTGGTGCTATAAAGAAATAGGAGATAAGAAACAGGGAGAAGAAAGCAATGGCAAATATAGTGCTGGACAAGCTGGTCAAGAGATTCGGAAAACAGGTCGCGGTCAACGAGTTGAGCCTCGAGATCAAGGACAGGGAGTTCGTTGCCATACTCGGTCCCTCAGGCTGCGGCAAGACTACGACCATGAACATGATATCCGGGCTTTTGAAACCCGATGCAGGCACCGTACGTTTCGACGGATCGGTTATGAACAACATACCCCCTGGAAAGCGCGGTGTGGGTTTCATGTTCCAGAATTACGCTGTGTTTACCTACCTGAGCGTTTATGACAACATTGCCTTCGGTTTGCGCATCCGTAAAATGGAGACTGAGCAAATCGATAAGGAGGTGCAAGAAGTTGCACGACTTTTGCAGATAAGGCATCTGCTCAGCATGCCCGCCTCGAATCTCTCAATCAACGACATGCAGAAGGTGGCCCTTGCGCGAAGCATGGTGGTGAAACCGCAGATCTTCCTGCTCGATGAGCCGCTCTCCAACCTGGATGCGGCGCTTCGAAACGTCATGCGTGCTGAGCTGAAGAAGATTCAGCAGGAACTCGGGCAGACGACGGTGTACGTTACCCACGATCAGGTGGAAGCAATGAGCCTGGCTGACCGTATCGCCGTCATGAACTTTGCGGTGCTGCAGCAGTACGACGCACCGCACAATATATACAATCGCCCGAAAAACCTGTTCGTGGCTAATTTCATTGGAAGCCCGACAATAAACTTCTTCGAGGGCAGGTACAGGGGCGGTGAATTCAATCTTAAGGATTTCAGTGCTGGTAAAATGAGCGTATCAAAGGAGAATAAGAAGCAGGTTGATGACAGCATCAGGGGTGAAGACATTGTTCTCGGCATACGTCCCGAACATCTCAAGGTAGGTTCGAGCAGGGATGGGGTGTCGGGACTCAAGGCGAAAATCGTCTCAGTTGAACCCCTCGGATCGAAAACGATCGTGTATATGCATCCCGACGGAAATCCCAGTGCGATTTTGAAATCCTCGATGGACAGTGACTTCAAGCCAAAGATCGGGGAGATGACGAGCCTCATTATCAATGAAAAGAACCTGTACCTGTTCGACAAGAAGTCGGCCGATCTCGTTATGAGATTCGGAAGCTGAGATCTGCGCATACAGATGGAGGAAATATGGCTTCGATACGATTGGAAAACATAACCAAGAAGTTCAAGAATACGACCGCGGTGAACAACATCAGTCTTATGATCGCGGACGGCGAGTTCTTCTGCATTCTTGGACCGCCCGGTGCAGGAAAGACAACGCTGCTGCGGATTATCGTGGGACTGGAGAAACCGGATGAGGGTTCGGTCATCATCGGTGATGATGCGGTGAATGAGATTCATCCGAGCAAGCGGGATATTTCCATGATTTTCCAGAACCTGGCACTGTACCCCGACAAGACAGTGTTCGAGAATATCGCTTTCCCGCTCAGGCAGCAGAAGATTGAGGATGAAGAGATCGAGAAGCGTGTCGTTGAGGTGGCAAAGCATCTCAAGATCGACTGGCTGTTCGAGAAGATTCCTTCACAGCTCTCCGGCGGAGAGCGGCAGCGGGTCGCGATCGGACGGGCAATCGTCAGGCAACCCAAAGCATATCTTATGGACGAGCCGCTGTCAAACCTGGACGCCCTGCTCAGGCTCGAGATGCGGGTTGCCCTGAAGGAGCTTCAAACCAACCTGAAGGAAACCTTCGTGTATGTAACACACGATCAGGTCGAGGCGCTCTCGATGGGTGATCGGATCGCCGTGTTGAATCAGGGTAAGCTACAGCAGGTGGATGACCCGGCCATCATATACCGCATGCCGAACAACATGTTCGTTGCAACCATTCTCGGCAATCCGCCCATGAATTTCCTTAAATGTTTGCTCAGGCGTAAGAACGGTACGCTGCAGATAGAGCATGCAGCCTTCACACTGAACTCCGAAGACAAGAAGGTTTTCAGTCTTCTCAAGGCGGGCGTCGGCGCAACCGGCATCGTACTCGGGTTCAGACCCGAGGACATAAAGATCCATTTGAGCAAACCGGGCACCGTATCGATCCCCGCTGAAATCTATGTAACCGAGCCGCTTGGAAGCGAAACGATCGTGGATATCAAACTGGGTGACAATGTGATCAAGGTGCTCGCCCCACCCGATTTCGTCGGTGAACCCGGGCAGAGCGTCTGGATTACCGCCAACACGCATAAGCTTCACCTCTTTGACGAGAGCAGCCATGAATGTGTGTTTCATGCCACGGAAAAGAGTGCATTTACCATCGAGGCTTGATCGTGGCGGAATATCCATGCCAACCAACATATTCAAGGAGATGAGTAGATGAAGGAAAAATTGGTCACTGCAATTGCCGACATGAAGGAGGAGGAGGCGATGAGCCTTGCCCGGGCCATGCTCGACAAAGGCGAGGATCC
>JAGLSF010000091.1 GCA_023136305.1 Spirochaetota bacterium | reverse complement strand
GTGCAGTGCATCCCAGAGAATTTCCGCAGCCAGGGCCGCTCCCTTTCCAACGACCTGGGCACATTTCTGATGGCCCTCGTTCTCCTCAAAGAAGCGCAGATCCTCCTCCTTTGAAAAGTCAATCTCGCGTCCGAACATCTTCTTCTGACAGTCCCTGCAGCGTATGCCCTCGAACTCGCCGCTGAATCGATCAACCAGTTTCTTCACCAGAGGTGTGGCCGTACAATTTTCCACCATCATATCAAACTCGGGGCGGGACCTGCCGTATAAATACCCGATTGCTGTGATACCACCCGCAAGAGCGCCGCACGGCCCAATGCCGCTGTTGCCCGACCCGCCGTGGAATCCGAAGACCGACTTGAACAGCGTATCGTCACGGATGTGAAATACATCCATGAGCGCAGCCAGCGAGGCCTGCGGACAGTAATGGGCCCCCAGCTCATACAGATGGCCGAGATCATAGGCCAGCTGAATTGCCTCTTCCCGGGTGTGCTTGATCAGTGTTCCTTCAACTTTCATTTTCTTCTCCAGCTTGATGTTCAGTAGTGCGTCTGTCCCTTTTCTCAGCAAACCATCCCCGTCGAGCGTACCGGTCTTCACAGCCAGGCTTAAGGATGCACCACCTGCTATCTGCTTGATATTACCCTTTCGCTTTTCCGCCGTGTACCCCTCCGGGTCGCATGTCGAGGGGAGCGCAATGCCCAGGGCCTCCTGCTCACCGGTGCGCATAATCCATCGTGTGGGATGGTCCATCAATTCCGGACTGAAGCCCACATAATCGGCCTCCCCGTCAGGGTGCAGCTGCATGAAGTGGCAGAGTCCATCGCTGTCTGTTCCCGGCGAATTCATGAAGATCGCAACCTCAGGCTTGTATTCATCCTCCGGCTTGAGAATCGCTGTCAGCGATGGGTCATCCTTGAGCTTATCCATGAACTTCAGGAAGCGTGGCGCTCATGCCGTCATACTCGAGTACCCTCTTCTTTGTTTCCGTGAAGTAGTGCTCTTCGATTCTGATGCTGCCCTCCATGATTTTGCATCTCCCTCCCTGCAGGAGAATAACCTGCACGAAACATATGGCTTACACCGACCCGCGTTTTATGAACCTGGCCTCAAGCACGATCTTTACCGGTTCCTTATCTATTGCACCGCTGCCATCCACAATCCGCTTCACGAGCAGGTCTGCAGCGGTGGAACCCAGTGTATACACTGGCTGCCTTACCGCCGACACACCGGGTGTCACGAGCGATGCCCAGTCCGGATCATCAAACATCGCAAACCCTATGTCCTCCGGAATTCTCAATCCCTTTTCCTTGATTGCAACATAGGCCCCGGTCGCCATATCAGAATTCGATACGTAGAGAGCATCAAGCCTGCCGTTTTCGAGAAGCTCGATAGCCCTCGCCTTTCCGGATTCGATCAGAAAATCTCCCATCTTGACGAGTCCCTCATGGACGGGCACACCCTCGTTTTCATGGGCATCATAATAACCCTGCAGCCGCTCAATACCGGTCAACCTGTCCTGAGGGCCGGCTATGAAACCGATATTGCGATACCCCTGTCTCAGCATGTACCTGACCACCTCACGTGACGCTTCCCGGTTGTTAACGAGTACGGTATCACACTGCAGACCCTTTACCGTTCTGTCAACCAAGGTGATCGGTATTCCCGATGAGATGAGAAAGCTCAGATAATCCCTGTTCTTTCCGGTTGGTGAGAGTATGATGCCGTCGACCCTGTTTTCATGGAGAACCTTCAGGTAGCTGAGCTCTTTTTCCGGACTGTCACCACCGTTGCAGAGCACCGTACTGAACTTGTTCCTGATTGCCGCATCCTCAACGGCCTTCGCTATGACCGAATAGAATGAGCTCAGAACATTGCTGATGATTACACCGATGGAGTGGGTTTTTTTCCTCCTGAGATTGCGGGCAACGGCATTGACCTGATAGTTGGTCTCACGTATGACCTGCAGTACCTTCCGCCTCGTCTCATCCTTGACAAAGGGATAGTTGTTGAGGACCCTCGAGACCGTTGCCGTCGAGACACCGGCATACTCTGCAACCTTTTCAATGTTGAGTTTCCTGTGCATGGTCGATATAATTGTAAACGATTTCAACAACTGTACACTTTACGCCCATTCCTGTCAACAGATATTCAAGGATTCTTACCCACTTTTTTCAATGCGTTGTGGATTGGGTGGATTGGAGAATTTTCCTGAACTTGTCATATTGCTGTGTCCAGGTTTGCGGTTTCTCCGGTTCAAAACGCCTGATGGTGAATGCTGAGAGCATGACAGAGAGCGCTGAACCGAGATCAGGAAAAATCCCCGTGCCCAGGGCCTGTACTGCGATGTTCCCCACTGCTGTCGCCTCTTCCGGGCCGGCAACAACAGGAAGACCCGTGGCATCCGCAGTAAACCGGTTGAGGAGCTCATTCTTACAGCCCCCCCCCACGATGTGCACAACCCTGCTCGGGGTTCCGCATACACCGGAAATCTGTTCATCAACGAGCCTGTACTTCAAGGCGAGGCTCTCATACACAACCCTGAGATAGGTGGCGCGGTTCTTGGGTATGGCCTGCCCGGTTTTTTTGCAGAACGAGGCAATTGCCTTCTCCATGTCAGGTGGATTGTAGAATCCGCTGTCATCGGGATCGATGAAAGAGCCGAAAGGCTCCGCCTGGGCGACCAGTCCGGTAATTTCATCCCAGCCCATCTCCTGTCCGTCCCGCTGCTTCCAGAGCCTTCGAAGCTCCTGTACGATCCATGTCCCCATGCAGTTCTTCAGAAAACGGATATTTCCGATGCCGCCCTCGTTGCTGATATTGAAGGCCATGGCATCTGCGCTGGTGATGGGTTGGGGAATGAGCTTTCCCACCAGGGACCAGGTGCCCGAACTGATGATGAGAGCTTCCTCGCCAAGCTCTTCAGGAACAGCTGCAAATGCGCTTGCCGTATCGTGTGAACCTACAGCAACGAGCTTTGCCCTGTTGAGGCGAAGCGATTCAGCCAGCTGCCCGGTCATCTCTCCGACCACGCTGCCAGGCTCCACAATCTCCGGCATGGCATCCTCGGGCATGCCGATGGCCTGCAGCAGCTCCGGACTCCACCTCCTCTTGCGCGCGTCCATAAGCTGGGTAACACTGGCCCACGATGAGTCAACCATGCGCACCATCCCCAGATAATAGTAGAAGAGCGAGGGCATGGGGATAAAGGTGGACCCGGGGAGCAGGAGCTCTCGCCGGTTCTGCAGGAACCAGAGAAGCTGATTGGAGATGTTGAAGGGTTGAAAATGTATCCCTGTTATCTCGTACACCCTCACGGGATCGACAACTTTTTTGAGCTCATCGATCATCCTGTCTAGGCGATGATCACGGTAGCAGTAGACACGGCCGATGAGATCACCGTCAGCAGTCACGAACTGGCCGTCTGACCCCCAGGTGTCGACACCGATGGATTCGATCCTGTCAGCTATCTCACGTCGGTACCGTCTGAGGCCCCGGAGTATATTTTCATAAAGCCAGGTATCATCCCAATATGTCCGTTCTGTAACTCTGTTTTCACGATCGCGGAGGAAGAAGGTGATTCCTCCATGTTCGAAGCGGTGCACCTCGTCCATGCTAAAGGAATCCTTCTCGAACACCCCGGAAAAAAACTTCCCGCCTGAAGCTCCAAGATCAACGGCAAAGATCCTTGCTACAGCCATGCAGCCCTCCTGCATAGTTCACGACCTGGTCGGTACAAAACAATGCAGCCGTACTTATAATGCACGTACTATTGTACAGGTGCATTTCACATGTACGAGTGCATTTTACATGTACAAGTGCATTTCACATGTATCAAACGCTATCTCTCGGCTACCTATCGTGATAAAATATCGGTGAGACGCCGGTAGGCCTCATTGACGGTTTTTTCCTGCTCACTGCTCAACATATTGATGTCCTCGTCTATGAGGGCCTCGAGACTCGAAATGGACTCCTCGAGTGACTGTATAAAATCCCTGTATCCGCTGTACCAGTACTCCCCGTTTCCGTCAGTCACCAGGGTCAGAAACCCGAGTTTGCTCTTCGATTTTGTCTTCCGGCAGGGTTGCAGGAGAGAGGGAATGTAGCGTACGATCTGATGGGAATCCCGTATGTACTCGAAGTGCGCTCCCTTCGGCCATTTCTCAACGATGCGGTCCAGGAAACCAAGCTTCGGTATTACCTGCAGCACGCGGTTCAGGTTCATGCCGCCCAGTATCTCCCCTCCCCGGTAGATGACCCTGCCCTTCATACCGCGATAATCCTGCAGGGATGACATATCCATGGATGAAAGTGTGCTCTGAATTTTCTCAAAGGGCAATACGGCGATTTTCTTCTTTTTCTTGCCGTATTCGATCTCGAACCTCTCATCGCCGATCTTGACGAAGTTGGTATAATCCCTATCCTGTAAAACTTTTTTCTTCGGCTTTCCACCTTTGCGAATAAAGGTTCTGTCCAGATCACCGGATATCTGTCGGATCAGCTCAGGCGTGAGGGGCGATACGGACATTGCATACATCTGCGACGTACGCATGATCTCGCCCGCAACAATGTACTCGGGACGCTGGCGGTACATCACTGAGCCGGGATGGATCTTTATACCGTAGGCGGCAAGGCTGGAGTAGTTGGACTTCCCGGTTCTCCTGCACACGAAATGAAGCAGCCCTTTCGAAACGGCACAGAGGTATCGGGTGAGGTCGCCACCCCCCGTTATTGGTATCCCCGTGTCGGACACGATCTCACTGAGCTGACACTTCACATTGAATATCTCGTTCATTCCCTTGTAATCGAGATAGAACTGGCTGCAGAAGGACTCCCGGTCCTGCGCCTTCACAAAGGACCGGTATATATTCAGGTATGACACGAAATCACCGAGCTTGTGGCGAAAGGAGTGGTGGGCTTTGCGTGCCTCCAGTTCCAATCCATGGGGCAGCAAAAAGGGAGCCCGGTCATTGAGAAAGGAGGCGGCGATAAGCACTTCTTCAAGCACGTCGGGGTACTCCATAATGGCCGCTACGATCATCCTCGACAGCCGCGGATTGATGGGGAACTGCACCATGAGCTCCCCGACAGGAGTCAGGCGTCTCTCCTCATCGATGGCGTCAAACATCCTGAGAACCTCTACAGCGCCGCGTATGTTCTCCCTACCGGGGTGGGATATGAAATCGAAACTTTCAAAATCCTGAATATCCAACTCTGCCATGCGCAGTATTACCTCGGAAAGGTCCCGCCGGTATATCTCCTCCTTGGTGAAAAGCTCACGGTCATCGTAATCCTCACGGGTGTAGAGACGATAACAGACTCCCGGTGCCGTACGTCCGGCGCGCCCCTTCCGCTGATTGCATGAAGCCCTGGAGATGGGGACTTCCACAAGCGAGGAGGTGAAGTTGCGGGTGTTATAGTAGTTCAGCTTCGCAAAACCGGGATCTATGACATGCCGAATACCATCAATGGTGACACTGGTTTCAGCGATATTCGTCGCCATAATCACCTTGCGTCTGCCGGGAAACTCTTCAAAAACCCGTTCCTGCTCCTCCTGTGAGAGCCTGCCGTACAGCGGCAACAGGGCCATTGATTCTCTACCGTATTCGTTTTGAATCCCGATGATGCAGCTCTTGATCTGCCCCTCGCCAGAGAGAAAGATGAGTACATCACCCTGTTCCGCACCCTGCTCTATCTTCCCGATAATCTCGAGTATCTTTTCCTGCACAGCAGAGTAGTCGTGCAGATATTCGGGCGGCTCGTACATGACCTTCACAGGGTACATGTGCGCGTCAATAGACACCACGGGACAGCCGTCGAAGTACTCTGAGAACACAGTGGCATTTATGGTGGCTGAGGAGATCACGATCTTCAGATCGGACCGTTCCCGCAGTGTCCCCTTGAGCAGGCCCAGGATAAAATCGATGTTGAGGCTCCGCTCATGGGCCTCATCAACCATGATAATGTCGTATTCAGAGAGATAGGGATCGCCCTTGGCCTCCTGCAGCAGAATGCCGTCAGTCATGATAACGATGCGTGTTTCCTCTGCCGTCTCATCCACGAAACGCATCTTGTAGCCCACCATGCCCGGTATCCCCTCCCCATACTGTCGGGCAATGAAATGAGAAACCGAAACCGCAGCGATCCTGCGCGGCTGCGTTACACCGATGCGTCCCTTTGCGGCAAAACCGGCATCAAAGAGTATTTTGGGGATCTGAGTGGTCTTCCCCGATCCGGTGGGGCTCTCAACAACGATGACCTGATGCTGACGCAGGGCATCGATGATGACATCTTTATGCTGATATACGGGTAGGCGTTCAATATCAATCATGGACCTGTTCAAACCGGTTCATCTATGTGTTTGATAAATCCCCGTTCCATGAGAAGCTTTGTCTTCTCGCGGGAATCTCGGATGATTGCTTCAGAAACCCCGTACAATTCGTCTCTGCTCATCACCTTTTTTGTGATTCCCTGCTCGATTGCTTTCATGCCTACAGCTGTCGCCACACGCGGAAACACTTCGCAATCCTCCATGGTGGGGATGATGTATTCCTCGCCAAGACCTCTGTCCTCAGCCGTGGAGGCGATCTCTTCAGCCGCCTCGATACACATCTCGTCGGTGATCGAGGATGCACGGACATCAAGCGTTCCGCGGAATATGCCGGGGAACCCGAGAGAGTTGTTCACCTGATTGGGAAAATCGCTTCTCCCCGTTGCAACGATACGTGCACCGGCCTCCTTCGCCTCCCATGGCCAGATTTCGGGTACCGGATTTGAGCAGGCAAACACAATGGCACCGGGAGCCATTTCAAACACCCAAGCGGGTTTCACTATGCCGGGACCCGATTTCGAGAGTGCGATGAGTACATCGGCCCCCCGCAGCTCCTCAGCGATCGGCGCTTCGGTGATTCTGCTGTTTGTTGTCAGGCAGACCTTCCACTTCTCATAGAGGTCGGGATTCTCCCGAATGTCCTTCCGGTTTTTGTGCAGGGCGCCTTTCGAGTCATACATGCAGCAACGGCCCGGGTCGACGCCTGTCTTGAATAGCAGGTCGGCGACCCGAATATTCGCCGCACCGGCACCCATGAATACGACACTGACCTTTGAAAGATCCTTTCCCACCACCTTGAGCGCATTGATCAGTCCCGCCAGAGTGACCGCAGCTGTACCCTGCTGATCGTCATGCCATACCGGAATCTGACATTCACGCCTGAGCCGTTCGAGTATGTAGAAGCACTTGGGCTGCTCAATGTCCTCCAGGTTCACGCCGCCGAGGGTCGGGTGCAGAAGCTTGACCGTCTCGATGAACTGGTCGGGATCTTTCGTATCCAAACATATGGGGAAGGCATCGACACCCCCCAGGTATTTGTAGAGGAGGGCCTTACCCTCCATGACAGGGACCGCAGCCTTTGGCCCGATATCCCCGAGGCCCAGGACCCTGGTACCGTCGGAGATGACCGCAACCGTGTTCCACTTACTCGTGTAGTCGTACACGAGATCCTCATTCTCCTGTATCTCCCTGCATGGAGCAGCAACGCCGGGTGTGTACCAGACATCGAAATCGTGAAGGTCTCGCACTCTGCAGCGTGGGACAACTTCGATCTTGCCCTTATAGAGCCGGTGCAGGCTGGGAGCAACCTCGAGCGGCTTCCTTGCACGGGCGAGGAGCCTGTCAACATCCTTTTCCATTGGATACTGTCCCTTCTTATACAGTCCTAATTAGTTTCTGGTGCTGCCTCCTGCGAAGCAGGCTTAATTCGCATTTTATCAGTAAGTTCACATGTATAATGATATAAATAACGGTAACTTAACAAATAAGAAACTAATGATTGAGCTGGTGTGTAAGATACGCTCTCCAATGAAGA
>JAGLSF010000090.1 GCA_023136305.1 Spirochaetota bacterium | reverse complement strand
ATAGTAGTATGTATGGATCGACCGCGCAACCATTTCCATTATCCAGATTGGATATGGCCCGCCTCCTCTACAGCCGCCCGCCTTTTTTATTGAACATTTATGCGATATGTACTACTTTCATCCTACTGTTTTGTTTTGCTTTGCTCTTACAAGACCTGAACAGGAGTGGAAAAATGCCAGCCGTCGATTTCAGAGGTTCGTGGACAGCCCTGATAACGCCTTTCAAGGAGGATTTCAGCGTCGATTACGATGGCCTTAGGAAAAACATAGCGTTTCAGATCAACCAGGGAATCACTGGTGTACTGGCCGTGGGAACCACCGGCGAGGCGCCCACGCTGAGCACAATAGAGCACAACGAGGTCATCGCCAGGGCCGCTACATTCGCGGGAGACGGTTGCGATATACTCGCCGGCACCGGCTCGAACTGCACAGCCGAAGCCGTTGCGCACACAAAGCATGCACTCAAGGCAGGCGTGGGCAAGGTCCTTCTCGTGGATTGCTACTATAACGGCCCGTCGAGCCTCGAGCTCCGCAGGGAATATTACGAGTCTGTACTCGAAGAAGTGCCTGACGCGAAGATTGTGGTATACGTCATTCCCGGCCGCTCCGGCACGGCAATCTCACCTGTGGACATTGCAATCATGAGCAGCTCCTACGACCGTGTGCTCGCCATCAAAGAAGCGACGGGCGACCTGAACCGTATGAAGGAGGAGCGCGCCCTCATGCCCGATATGAGCATCATGTCCGGTGATGACGACATCACCTTCGCCATGATGAACAACAAGAAGATTGGAGCTGCCGGCGTCATTTCCGTTATCACCAACATAGCACCCCGTGCTGTAACGGGGATGATAACTGCAGCCCTGGAGGGTGATATGGATGGGGCCCGCGCTGCAGAGCAGAAGCTTAAACCACTTCTCTCCATGGTAACGGTCAAAGCGGAGTCAGAACGAATCCTGCCCGATGGCCGCAGGGTGACTGTACAGGACCGTTTCAGGAACCCCATAGCCGTCAAGGCTGCGATGAAGGTGCTCGGTATGCCGGCCGGCCCGTGCAGAAGGCCGCTCGGCAAACTCACTACTGCCGGTGCCGAAGTGATCAGAGACACGCTCAACAAGGTACATAGGGAATCCCCCGAAATCCTCTCCCCCATCGGGGATTTCTATGGTGTCGATATCGAGCACAATCTGCAGGACGATACTCTCTGGCAGTCTCTCGTGTACGCCGATTGATGCATGATACATCACACGGTACATCCCGGCCATACCTCAGTGACACAATATGAGTGAAAACGTGGACAGATTCTCGAAAACCGAGCGAAAGCTACTGAGCTTCACCAATGCCGGCCACTTTTTCACCCATGCGCTGGTGCTTATCTTCCCCTCCATTACCACTCCCCTCATGGCCGAGTTCGGGCTCGAAGCGCATGAAGTGCTCAGACTCAGTTTCTTTATGTATCTCTTCTAAGGCATCGGTGCGCTGCCTTCCGGTCTCCTGGCGGACCGTGTCCATCCGAGAATCACCTTTACCCTCTTTTTCACCGGTGTCGGCCTGATGAGCATACTCACATTCTTCTCAAAGTCAACACTGCAGTTTCAGATCTCCCTCATGTTCATGGGTATGTTCCTGAGTATGTATCATCCGCTGGGAATTGGTCTGATTTCAAAGGCAGTACGCAGGCGGGGGGCTGCGCTTGGCATAAATGGTGTATTCGGGAGTATAGGTATTGCATCTGCACCCTTTGTTGCGGGCATCATAAGCTATCTCCTCGGGTGGCGCTACACCTACCTTGTACTTGGTATTCCTCCGTTATTTCTCGGCCTTCTGCTTTACAGTACAGGGCTCGACTATACACTTGTGAAATCCGGAGCAGACAACGGAAAAGAGGGAACGGACACTTCAAACGTGAGGGCCTTCGCAGTACTCTGCATATCCATGTGCCTGGCAGGTTTTGTGTACCGCGGGCAGACGCTCCTGCTCCCGCGGCATTTCGAGCGGAACGTTCATTTTCTCTACAATTTTGTGAGCAGCTTCGACTTCATGAAGCTGGAGGGAACAAAAACCCTCGCGGCAACAATACTGATCTCCTTTGTATACATGATCGGTGTCATAGGCCAGCTCATCGGCGGAAAGGTTGCCGACAGCGTCGATCTCCGTTACGCCTACTTCTTCATATTCCTGGCAATGCTTCCCTTTCTTCCCATGCTCTGCTTCTTCAGGGACGTACCATTGTTCGCCGTATCTCTTGTCTTCATACTGCTTCTCATCGGCATGCAGCCCGTAGAGAACTCGCTCATCGCGCAGTTTACGCCCGTTCGCTGGCGGAGCACCAGCTACGGCGTCAAATTCATAATCACCTTCGGTATCTCCTCATCGGTCATCTATCCCATCGGTTTCTTTCAAACCCGTTTCTCCCCGGAGGCGCCTTTTCTGCTCTTCTTCCTGGCCACACTTCTGCTCATGGTGAACAATGGGGTCATCATTGCCCTCACCGGCAAACTGCAGACATCTACAGACCATACCCCCTGAAAGCCCTGAGCAGGGTCTTTTTATCCTGAAAATGGTGGGTATTGATGCCGAGGGCGCGCGCACCGTCGATGTTTTCGACACGATCATCGACAAAAAGGGCTCTTTCAGGTAGGGTCCCGGAGAGCTCCAGCGCTTTCTCGTATATCTGTCGTTCGGGCTTCAGACATCCAACCAGGTGGGAGTACACAACTACGTCTGATAATCCTCTGATAGCCGGATCGATGACAGCAGCGTTTATCTCATTGGTATTGGACAGTATGAGCAGACCGACCTGCCGCTTCAGACGATAAGCAAGCCGAAACATGGGCTTTCGGGGGACGAGAAGTGAGTTCCAGATAGCGGTAAACTCATCGAAGGTGATGTCACAATTCAGACATTGCACGACCCTTTGAAAAAACTCTTCGGAGGAGATCAACCCCGATTCGTAGCCGCGGAAGAGCTCCTCATCGTGGAGCACTTCCTCCAGTTCAGCGGGAGTTTTACTGCACCGTCTGCAGAACCTGCCCAGCACGCCGTCATAATCAAGGCTGTAGAGCACGCCCCCAAGATCTAAAAACACCCATTCGATGCTCTGCACGCAGTCACAAACCCCACCTCAGTTCATGAGGCTTCTCATAAGCTTGACCGACTCCGTGCCACCCCACTGTCGGGGCCCAACCGCTCTGCCTACGATCGTTCCATCGGGTGCGATGATGTAGGTGGTCGGGATGCCGTTTACACCATACATGGCGGCAACCGCACCATCTGAATCGAGATACACGGGAAAATCGACATCGTTGGACTTTATGAACTTGGACACCTTTTTCTTCTGTTCCTGAATGCTCAGTGCCATGATCATGAAATCCTCGTCCTTCAGGGTCTCGTGGAGGGCGTCGATCTCACCCACCTCGGCCCTGCAGGGGCCACACCAGGTGGCCCAGAAATTCAGGAATATGACCTTACCGCGATAATCACTCAGGTTCTCAGAATCTCCGACGAGCGACTTCACAGTAAAATCGAGTGCCTGGGCCTCTTTATTCGGCGGCAGTATGGACAGAGCTTCAAGGTATTCGGCCGCTTCAGACAGTTCAACAGCCTCCGCCCTGTTCAATGCCTGTACCTCTCCATTGCCAGACTTCCATCCCACGCCTGTGCCGGAAACGGTAATAAGGAAAATCAATATACTTATGGGCATCAGTATTTTTATTGTTCGGTTCATTTCATCTGCTCCAGTCTATTCAATCTATTAAAAAACATAAATGCCCTGTACTCAAAAGTCCATGAGAATCTGATTTTCATCTTTTATGAGAAATTGGATGTCACTGACACCGGTCCTCCTCACAAAATCATCCACCAGCCTGTAGCCCACATAGTATCCGGTACGGGGGGGAAGATCCTCTGACTGCGGTCCGAAGAGATCAACCGACTTCAGCTCACCCTTCCTGATTTTTTCCAGTATGGATTCGTACTTTTCTCCAAGCCAATGCACACGCTCGCCTTTCAGAAAGAGATAGCGTTCCTCAGCCCTCCCGGGATATGCCATTTTTGAAAAATAGACTGCTATGCCCTCGCGGACGATCCTCCTGGCAAGTGATTCTGTGCTCTCTCCTCCACGCTTGTTGAGTATATAGTGGCAGTACTCGTGGGAGAGCAGTATGTCGAAATCCCTGAAATTACGGAACCGCTCCAGGCCGATGCAGACAACATAGCTGCCGTGATACCGAGTCACGAAACCATCGGGGCTGAAGAATCCGATATACAGATAGACGTTGCAGGAATCAGGGTCGTGTAACAGGTTTTTGCAGTGCTGTACAACTTCTCTCGTGTGCTCTTCGATGTCGAAGAGCTTGAGTTCATTCTCGATCTGTGCATAGTCCTCCTTCTTGAGCATGGCCACTCGTTCCCTGATGTTGCCGGGTGAGTACTTCTGATACTCGTACCATACATGGGATAGAAAATCCCTGTGCTTTTCGAAATAGTAGCGTTTAAAGGTAGCCCAGCTGTCGCTCTCCAGGTTTACCATCCTGAGAAACAGGAAGAAGTCCCTGTAGAGACAATGAATCTTCACGATAGCCTCCACCCTGTCGGCTGCTGCAGCATGCCATCAGCTCCTATACAGTCGGCCTTGATAACTATTACGGCGGGCAAACACATCTCTGATACGGGTACGTACAGCGTTTTTGTCGAGGCTCCATTTCGGCTCGATGAGATGATCAGGTGCTGTATCGGCGTTGAGCCTGGCAATGGCGACCTCCGGCTTTGTCCTCTCGAGAAAGTCCACCACACGCTCGGCGTATTCATCGAGCGCAAGGGGGTGCACCCTTCCCTCAGCAAGCCAACTCGCAAGCATAGTTCCCCTGATGATGTTGAGGTTGTGTATCTTTACCCCCTCTATGGGGAGACCTGCAAGATACTCCGCTGTTTCTATGTTCTCACGTCGCCCCTCACCGGGAAGCCCAATGATAACATGTGCAAAGACCCCGATGCCGTGCTCTCTTGACTGCAGCACTGCATCGGTAAAGGCCTGCACGTCATGTCCACGACCGATGAGTTCAAGAGTGCGATCATGGGCCGACTGTAGACCATACTCAATCCACACCGCCTTTTCATGCTGATAGGATGCAATGAGCCCGAGTTTGGAAGGGTCGATGCAGTCGGGCCTCGTACCAACAGCAAGGCCGACTATATCGTCATCATGGAGTAAAACTGAGTCATAGATGCCTTTGAGCACATCTGCAGGTGCATAGGTGTTGGAAAAGGCCTGGAAATAGGCTATGAATCTGTTCACCCCGTACCGTTTTCTCACCCGCTCCTTTTCCCGTCGAACCTGGTCTTCAAGGGGCTCCCTTTGCCCGCTTCCGCCCCATGATCCTGTATCAGAGCAAAACACACAGCCCCCGATGCCCAGTTTCCCGTCACGGTTCGGGCAACTTAGGCCAGCATCAAGACATACCCGGTACACCTTTTCCCCGAAAAGCTCAGAGAGGTATGTCGAGTAACTTCGATAGTATGCAGTGTGATCCATCGCAACTTTCTGTTTACTCATGGAAGGGGTATGTTACTATATTAATGCTGCCTGTGGGTGCAGTGCAATCGATTCTTTGGAGTCTCCGGAAGTGGCTGATCTCGAGAAGGTCCTCATCCTCGACTTTGGTTCGCAGTACACACAGCTTATTGCCCGAAAAACACGTGAGCTGGGGGTTTACTCTGAAATCCTGGCCTACAATCACAGCCTGAAGGAGATCAGAAACCATCACCCACGCGGGATTATACTTTCCGGAGGACCCCAATCAGTCTATACGGATAATGCACCTTACATAAGTACAGAAATTTTCGAACTTGGTATTCCGATTCTCGGTATATGCTACGGCCTGCAGCTTACCGCGCACCTGCTCGGGGGCAAGGTTTCCCCCTCGAACGAACGGGAGTTTGGGAGGGCCTTTCTGGAAATTACTGAAAGCACATCTCTCTTCACAGGTTTCGAGAGGAGTGAACGGAGCACAGTCTGGATGAGCCACGGCGACAGGGTCGATAGGCTCCCCCCCGGCTTCAGCACTACGGCACGGACGGAAAACTGTTCCTTTGCAGCCGTGGAGAACGCCGAGCGAAGAATTTACGGTGTACAGTTTCACCCAGAGGTAGCCCACACTGAGCGCGGCATGGAGCTGCTGGATAACTTCCTTGTCAATATATGCGGCTTCAGAAAGACCTGGAGTGTTGGTTCCTTCATCGACCGTGAGATCGAAGCAATACGGAAACAGGTGGGTAAGGGCACTGTCCTCTGCGCACTTTCCGGCGGTGTGGACTCATCTGTCGTGGCAGCCCTGCTCGGCAGAGCCATCGGAAAGAACACAAAAGCTGTTTTTATCGACAACGGGCTTCTCCGCAAAAAAGAGGGGCAGGACGTGGTTGACACCTTCAGCAACGGATTTGCGCTCGATCTCATTGCCGTCGATGCCAGCGTCAGATTTCTCGATGCCCTGAAAGGCGTGACCGATCCGGAGAAGAAGAGAAAGATAATCGGCAGGGAGTTTATAGCTGTTTTCGAAAACAAAGCCCTGGACCTGGGCAACATCGAATTCCTCGCTCAGGGCACGCTGTACCCCGACGTAATCGAGTCAGTATCTTTCAAGGGACCATCGGCAACGATCAAGAGCCATCACAACGTGGGAGGGCTCCCCGACACTATGCAGTTGAAACTCATCGAACCTCTGCGGGAGCTTTTCAAAGACGAGGTGCGTGAACTCGGACGGTTGCTTGGGTTGCCGGAGACGATTGTGGGCAGACACCCCTTTCCCGGACCGGGCCTCGCTGTCCGAATTCTCGGCGAAATAACAAAAGAGCGGCTCGAAATTCTAAAAAATGCTGATGCTATAATCAGGCATGAAATCAAGGATGCTGGTCTTTACAATGATATCTGGCAGGCCTTCGGTGTTCTCCTACCCGTTAAAAGTGTCGGGGTCATGGGAGATGAGAGAACATACGAACATGTCTGCGTGCTTCGTGCGGTAACATCCATCGACGGGATGACCGCAGACTGGTACCGTTTCCCCTACCCGGTGCTAGAGAGGATCTCATCACGAATTATCAGTGAGGTCCGCGGGATCAACCGTGTTGTATACGATATATCGTCAAAACCTCCATCAACTATCGAATGGGAGTAGCATGGACAGCCTCTATGAGCTGCTCAGGGTAGAGCCGGATGCCGATCGGGAGTCGATCAAACGGGCATTCTACAGGCTCGCAAAGGAACACCATCCGGACATATCGAAAAACAGCTCTGCATTCATTAAAATACTGAATGCTTACAAGACTCTCACCGATGATAATAAGAGAGAGCTCTATGACAACACCCGTGAGGCAAGAGGACCTGTTGTGCTCCCCAAGGACCGGCTCCTATACGCCGTGTCCCTGAGGGACATTGCACAAAAACCTCATTACAGGACAGAGGGCGGCAGGCGGAGGAGGGGTCTGTACCGGACCAGGGAGTATGATGTCTGTGTGAATCTGACAGAAAGTGAGCTCCAGTATGGTGCAGTCATTCATGTGGATGTTCCAGCCCACGTCATCTGTCCCCTCTGCAGAGGCAATCGCGTCTCCTGCAGACTCTGCTCGGACAGGGGATATGTATTGAAGGCTGTGTCCGTGCCCGTCACTATTCCAAGAAAGATATCGAATGGGGAAGTGTTCTCCCTGCCACTCCAGCGGAAACGGGGCGGTATGTTTGCATATTTCATGACCAGTGAACTCCTGGTCAGGGTCAAGGTGTTTCAAGGGTAGGATTATGTCTGCTATACATGCGAAGGAAAGAAAAGACAAAGAGGCTGAGGGAGGCTTTTTTTCACGGCTTTTCGGGTTCGGAAGAGAGGGC
>JAGLSF010000009.1 GCA_023136305.1 Spirochaetota bacterium | reverse complement strand
TACTTTCTGCCCGAGCTGATACTCGCCGGTGATATGATGAAACAGCTTGGCGATCTGGTCAAACCCAAGTTGGGCGGCAAAGCAGCTCAGGCGAAACCGAGCGGCAAGGTGGTCATTGGCACGGTAGCAGGAGACATCCATGACATCGGCAAGGACGTTGTTGCGTTTATGCTGGATGTCAACAATTTCGAGGTACATGATCTCGGTGTCGACGTTTCCAAGGAGAATTTCGTCGAAAGGATACGTGAAGTGAAGCCCGACGTCGTCGGTATGAGCGGTTTTCTCACAATGGCATTCGACCAGATGAAGCACACGGTGGATGCCATCACGGAAGCCGGGTTGCGAAACGGGGTCAGGGTCATGATCGGCGGCTCCATCATGAACGAAGAGGCTGCGGAGTACGCGGGGGCCGATGCCTACGGTGCGGATGCAACGACTGCGGTCAAGCTCACCAAATCATGGACAGGAGGGAAATAATATGGCTGACAAGTCGCCTGAGCAGCTGTATCAAGAACGGGTCAAGCGCTGCCTGGATGTGGCCGCGCTGCAGGTGCCGGACCGCGTGCCGGTATTCGGACCCTATCAATTGTATCCATACACCTTTGCCGGAGTTACGTTGAAGGACGCCATGAATGACTACGCCCTGGCCCGAGAGGCCTGTCACAAGTTCCAGGATTATTTCCAGCCGGACCTAGACTTCGGGCCGATTTTGGCCTATCCGGCGCCTGCCATGGAGCTTCTGAAGATCAACTGGTTCAAGTGGCCGGGACGGGGGCTGGATGACCATGTCATGTACCAGTATGTCGACAGCGAAAACATGAAGGCGGAGGAGTACGACGAGTTCATCGACGATCCGTCGCATTTCCTCATGTCCAAGTGGCTGCCGCGCTCCTTCCCGCCCCTGCAGGGATTATCGAATTGGCCGGCTGTCCGTACCTTCATGTGGTTTGGCTGGACGGGAGGCCTTGTTGGCCTTGCAGCGCCGGAGGTGCAGGAGGCACTGCGAAACGCCGCGGCTGCTGGCGAGGAGCTGGGCCGCTGGTTTGAATCTATCGGGCATTACGCGGATGAGATGAAGGCCAAGGGCACCCCGCAGCTCTACGCCGCCTTTGACTGGGCTCCCTTCGACATCATCGGCGATACACTGCGCGGAACGCGTGAAATCCTGATGGACATACGCCGAAGGCCGGACAAGCTGCATGAGGCACTGGAAGTCGCCACCAAGATCTTTATTGAGTACGGTTCAGGTGCAGAGGGAGCTGAGCTGCCCTACTGTTGGATCTGGATGCACAAGGGTACACGCAACTTCATGTCCGACGAGCAGTTCAATACCTTCTACTGGCCATATTTGCGCAAGGGAATGCTGGCATTGATCGACAAGGGCATCATTCCTGTGGTCTACTGCGAGGCGGACGTGGAGAGCCGGCTTGAACACTTTGCCGATATACCCAAGGGCAAGGTGATCTATCACGTCTCTACGACCGATATGGTTAAAGCCAAGTCAGTGCTCGGCGGCATCGCGGCCATTGCGGGTAATGTGCCCAACATCCTGCTTCTGTCCGGCACTCCCGATGACGTTCGGGAGTATTGCAGGAAGCTGATCGACACTGTGGGCAAGGACGGCGGTTTCATCATGGACGCCGCGGTGATGCTCGACCAGGCCAAACCCGAAAACCTCAAGGCCATGATCGATTTCACCAAGGAATACGGCGTGTACGGATAATATTACGGGGGTGAACACCCCGCCCTTTCTGCGACAATCCAAGTCCCTCCGGGGCAGACCTCAGGTTTGCCCTATCAGAAGGGGCCTTTTATTTCATGTAACACCATAGTCGGTTATGATATGTAGAGAATGCCACGATTCTGGTTTATATTTGATACCCAACCATGCTCACCACTCCCACATATATGTACCATGAGGAGGAATCATACCCCTTGACAGAATCGTGAAAGCAATTGACAATACCGGTTGTTCGGGGGTTCTTCAAGATTGTGGTCCGAT
Source organism: Spirochaetota bacterium (assembly GCA_023136305.1). Lineage (GTDB taxonomy): Bacteria > Spirochaetota > B62-G9 > B62-G9 > DRHN01 > JAGLSF01. The sequence continues at coordinate 16,276 of JAGLSF010000009.1, read as the reverse complement.
TCTACTGCATGGAGGGGACAATGGCTGACATACTTACTGCGGGCGAGATACTGGTCGAGATCATGCGAAAAGAACGGGACATCCCGCTCTGGGTGCAGGGCGATTTCAGCGGGCCTTATCCAAGCGGTGCGGTGGCCATCTTCATCGATCAGGTGGCGCTTCTCGGCCACAGCGCGGGTATTGTGGGTGCAGTCGGAAACGACGGTTTCGGGCACCGCACCCTTCGGCGCCTCCATGCAGACGGTGTCGATGTTTCCTTCATTCAGGTAATGAAGGAGGCCACCACGGCAGTTGCCTTTGTGAGCTATGCGAGCAGCGGTGAGCGTACCTTTATCTATCACATTGCCAATGCCGCAGCCGGGCTTTTCGAGAATCCTCCCGAGAAAAACTTGCGAGGAGTCAAACTCTTCCACGTTATGGGCTGCTCACTCATGGCAGGCAGGAGGATGCGTGAGCGAATAAACCGCATTGCGGAGCTGGTGAAGGCCGATGGAGGGCTCGTGTCCTTCGATCCCAATATTCGGGTCGAGCTGCTGAAGGGTGAAAATCTGGACGATGTGATTGGTACAGTCCTCGGCCTGTCGGATATTCTGCTTCCCGGCGAGAGGGAGCTTCTCAGTATCACGGGAAAGGGATCGGTCGAAGAGGCTGCCGAGTATCTGCTTTCGAAGAAGACAAAAGCGCTGGTGATCAAGAAGGGTAAGAAGGGCGCCCTGTACCTGGACGGCAGGCAGCCCATAGAGGTGAAGCCCTTTGCCATCAATGAGGTCGACCCAACCGGTGCAGGTGATGCCTTTGACGCGGGTTTTCTGTGCGGCTATCTGGAGGGGCTTTCTCCTGTAGAATGCCTGCGGCTCGGGAGCGCCTGCGGGGCTCTGAACGCATCCTACTTTGGCCCCATGGAAGGTGTGTTTCATCGAAACTATGTCGAGTACTTCCTGACCAGGCACGGTTAATGTTGTAGATAGGGTGCATGCACAACGGTGAGAGGCAGGTACAGGTATCGGTGAAGGTGGTATTCATACATCACCATCTGCGTCAGGGCGGCGTTACGCGGGTTATCGAAGGGCAAATCGACGCGGTGGGTGACGTGCACGAAGTGCTCGTCATTACGGGAGAACCACCCCCCGGGAAGGCTCCCTTTCCGGTGGAAGTGGTCCCATCGCTTGCCTATGATCGCGACCGTGGAGAAGGCACAGATGGCCGTGAGAGTGCACAATCTATACTTGACAGGGTGCAGTCTCACTGGGGATGCGAGGCTGACCTCTTTCACATTCACAACCCAACTCTGGGGAAGAACAGGGATTTTATCAATGTACTGCAGGTTCTGCAGAAGAGAGGCGCGCGCCTTTTGCTGCAGATCCACGATTTCGCAGAAGACGGACGTCCCCAGAATTACACCGGCGAAACCTACCCGGAGAACTGCCATTACGCGGTTATCAACAGCCGTGACTATGACATATTAATACGGGCGGGGCTAAGTGATGAGGGCCTTCACCTGATTCCCAACGCGGTCAGGCCCCTCCCGGTGGCCGATCATGGTGATGGACGGGACCTGATACTCTACCCCGTTCGGGCTATAAGGAGAAAGAACATCGGAGAGGCGGTGCTGCTCTCACTCTTCATGGCAGAAGGGGAAGGGGTGGGCGTAACGCTCGAACCGACCGGTGCGCTCGATATACAGAGTTACCGGGCATGGATGTCCTTCTCTGAGCATGAAGCCCTGCCGGTGCACTTCCGGCTCGGTATAACAGAGCGATTTGAGCGCGTGTTCGCGAGGGCGCGATGCATTCTGACGACGAGTATAAAGGAGGGTTTTGGCTTCGCCTTTCTCGAATCCTGGATGGGGAACAGGCCGCTTATCGGACGGCTTTTGCCGGATATCTGTGCTGACTTCATGCGCAACGGTGTGCGGTTCGACCACCTCTACACAAAGCTGTCGGTTCCACTGCAGCTCTTCGACTTTGGCCGGTTCTGTGAGAAATGGGAACGCTGTTATGGGGACCGTCTTTATCGGTACGGTCTCAGCATTGATGAGGCTGTAATCAGGGAACATCTTGAGGGGCTCAGGGCCCGGGGAAACGTGGATTTCGGAGAGCTCAGCGAGGACCTGCAGATGCAGGTGATCAGAGCGGTGAAAGACTCATCCCGTGACAGAGAGGTGCTCATCCGAATGAACCCCTTTCTTGAAGAGGCCTGCATTCTCGAGGAGTGCCGCGATCTCATATCCCACAACCGGGAGATCATTGCCCGAGAATACTCTGTGCAGAGAAACAGGGAGCGGCTCTTAAAGGCATACGGGAAGGTCTGCGGGACCACGCCCGTACAGCGCATTCAGGGGGATTTGCTCCTTCAAATGTTCAACACTCCCGATGCCAACCACCTGCTGCTCTGCGATCTGTCATATGATGAATAACAGGGAATACATATCAATCATCAAGAGATACGCTTCCCCTCTGGAGCCGATCCCCACCGGGATGGAAGGCAGCGGTTCACTCAGAGCCCCTGTACGTGCGGTTCTCTTTGACGTGTACGGTACGCTGTTCATATCCGGGTCGGGAGACGTTGCTGTTCTGGAGGAGAACGTGCAGGGGGAGAGGCTCGCCTCGCTGTTGAGACGGCATGGTGTTGATGAGGATCCTGAGGAGGTTCGGAAACGTTTCTTTGCCCGCATCCGTTCAACACATGAAAGGCTTCGTGGTGAGGGGGTCGATTACCCTGAGGTGATCATCGAAGATATATGGGAGGAAGTGTTGGGGTTCGGTTCACCTGAGCACGCCCGCGAGTTCGCGCTCGAGTATGAATCGATGTTCAATCCTGTCTGGCCGATGCCCCACCTGGTGGAGCTCCTCAACTCACTCCGGACCTTGAAGCTCATCATGGGAATCATCTCCAATGCCCAGTTCTTTACGCCACTTCTCTTCAGGGCTTTCATTGGATCGAGCCTCGATGAAATTGGTTTTCACGAGGAACTTGCACTATATTCCTATATGCATGGATATGCAAAGCCTTCCCCCTTTCTCTTCGAGAAGGCGCGGGAAACGCTCGAGAAGCAGGGTATTGCGGCAACAGATGCCCTGTTTGTAGGCAATGACATGCTCAACGATATCTTTGCTCCAGGGAGGGCAGGGTTTCAGACGGCACTTTTTGCCGGGGACAGGAGATCTCTCCGGCTTCGCACTGATGATCCCCGGTGCGGAGAAGTCAGGCCCGATTTAACGGTTATTGATCTTTTTGAATTGTCCGAAATAATAAGGGTATATACTTAAGTGATACAATGGCGCAAGGATTGAGGGATGGCTATGGAATGTGACAGAAGCGGTAGTCACGCGGAACTTCGCGAAATCCGGAACATCGGTTTCATCTCCACCAGATTCCAGGGTACGGACGGTGTATCGCTTGAGACTGAGAAATGGGCCACCGTGCTGAAGCGCATGGGGTATCAGCCCTACTACTTTGCCGGTCTTTCGGACTGGGATCCCAAGCGTACCATGATCGTTCCGGAGGCCTTCTTCGACCACCCCTCGATCAGAGAGATCCAGTCCAAGTCCTTCAAGGTATACCGGAGAACATCTGAGCTGACCGGACTGATTCACAAGACGCGCAGAAAGATGAAGACGGCACTCTACCACTTCATACACAAGTTCAACATCGATCTTATCATTGCAGAGAATTGCCTCGCTATCCCCATGAATCTCCCGCTCGGCCTTGCACTTACCGAGTTGATCGCCGAGATGGGAATCCCGACCATTGCCCATCATCACGATTTCTGGTGGGAGCGGCCGCGGTTTTACGTGAATGCAGTGGCCGATATCATCAACACGGCCTTCCCCCCCTCTCTCCCCTCGATTCAGCATGTGGTCATTCAGACCCAGGCGGACAGGGAGCTGAGCTACAGAACGGGGCTCTCCCCCAGTGTCATTCCCAATGTGCTCGACTTCAAGAAGAAACCGCCCGGTGTAAACCACTACAACGTCGATGTACGCGAGGCCTTCGGCATAGGCAAGGATGAATTCTTCATCCTGCAGCCGACCAGGGTCGTTGCCCGAAAGGGTATTGAGCATACCATCGAGGTGGTGAGCCGTCTCAAAAGCTCCAACGCCAAGGTGGTCATTACCCATTCGATCAGTGACGAGGGAGACGCATACGCAAAGAGGATAATGAGCTATGCCGAGCATATGGGTGTGGAGCTCATCATGAAACCTGAGATAATCGACGACCGCCGGGGAAGGACAGCCGACGGGAAGAAGATATACACGCTCTGGGACGTCTATCCGCATGCCGACCTCATCACCTACCCGTCAACCTATGAGGGGTTCGGCAACGCCTTCATTGAGGCGGTCTATTTTAAAAAACCGATTCTGGTGAACCGCTATTCGGCCTATGTGCTGGACATAAAACCCTTCGGTTTCAAGGTGCTAGAGATGGAGGGGTATGTCACGCCCGATGTGCTTGATGAGATCAATCATCTCATTGACAACAGGGATTCGTTCCAGGAAAATGCTGAGAACAACTTCTGTCTTGCCTCTCGTTTCTTCTCATACGAAGTGCTCAGAAGGAAGCTTCGCAACATACTTACCAACTTCGAGGGCATCCGGGAGACCATGGAATCCAACCACTAATCACCATCCCCCCGAAGCCAGCGTATACCGTAGGGCTCCAGGTCTATCTGTTTCTCCAGTGTTGTGCCCGTAATAATATCAACTCTCCCCCTGAATTTGGGCTGTAGGGATACCGGTGCATCTGAGAGGTTTATGATGGAGAGGATTTTCTCACCGCCGTCTGGAGACTGCCGTTCCACGGCAAAGATCTGCCGATGGAGGCTGAGGACGGTCTGCGGACCCTCTGGATGAAATGCCCTGTGCTTTCTCCGCTCCCTGAGCAATCGTGTCAGGGCACTGTACACCAATTCACGCCGCGATCCCCTTTCCGAGAGTTCCCCCTTCAACCTTTCCAAGCCTAGTTTCTCTCTGTTGATCGCCCGTCTGACGCCGGTTCGTTCCACACCTTCGTAGTAGTTCCGGGACCCCACCATGGAGTGATAGTACAATGCAGGCACGCCGGCGAGGATCATGGCAACGGCCTGTGAGGCAACAAAGCGGTGTACCTGCCGCTCCATCGGTTCATCTGCATTGGGATCTGACAGCAGGTCGAAGAGAGACACGTTCAGCTCATAGACGCTCTGTGTGCCATCGGGATTGTCCTTGAGGCCCAGTTTGCCGCCGTGCTTCTCCGTTGCCGTGACGAGCCGTTCAATCTCAACGGCGGGCAGGATGCCCCGAGCTGGCATAAGCCCGATTCCATCATGAGATGCGGTAAAGTTGTAGAAATAGTTCTTCGGGTTTCCGAGCTGCAGGGTTGACGCCCACTGGGTCAGATATGACCCGTCGCCCGTGAGCAGTGCGTGCACGGTGAGCGGAGGTAGTGCAAAGTTGTACACCATGTGGGCCTCATCATTGCCCTCACCGAAGTAGGAGATGTTGTCGCTGTGGGGTACGTTTGTTTCAGTGATGATTTTGACATGGGGTGCAACCATGTCGAAGACATTCCTGAAGAGCTTGATGGCTGCATGGGTCTGGGGAAGGTGCAGGCACTCTGTCCCGCTCTCCTTCCACATGAATGCAATGGCATCCAGCCTGATAATCGATGCACCGTGAAGTACGTAGTAGAGAAGCACATCGATGATGTAGAGCAGTACATCGGGGTCCCTGTAGTTGAGGTCTATCTGATCGGTGCTGAAAGTCGTCCATAAATCGAGGTTTCCACGGTTTGTATCAAAGCGGGTGAGAAGGGGCAGGGCACGGGGCCGAAAGACCCTGGATATATCAAATTCAGGACCTACAACAATGAAGAAATTCCTGTACTTCTCCTCTCCCTTTAAAAAACCCTGAAACTCCCTGCTCTTGGCCGACACATGATTGATGACCGCATCGAACATAACAGTTCGTCCCGTGCCTAGCTCGTGCACATCGTCCCAGGACCCGAGGTCAGGGTTTACCTCCCTGTAGTCGATAACTGAGAAACCGTCATCCGAGGAGTAGGGGAAAAAGGGCAGTACGTGTACGATGGATATGGCATCGCCGAGGTACTCTGTGACAAAATCATTCAGAACTGCGAGGGGCTCTCTATTATTCTGTTGAAAGGAATCTCCATAGGTGATGAGAACGGCGTCCTTCTCAGAGAAATCAAAAGCCCTTTTGGGGAGCTTCTCCTCATAGGCATGCAGAAGAACCAGAAGCCTCTTTAACACTGCGGGTGCCTCCGCTCTGTACAGGACCTTCAACCTCTCGAGCATCTTTTCTTCCATAGGTTTTCTCTCCATTTTTTCGCCGCCTCTATAATTGTAGGGCATAACCCGGCTCGTGTAAAGAAGGGTGATACCTATGTGTGTGCCCAGATATCAGGTGGGTTCAGTAATCTGTTGATAAAATTACAATTACATGTTATAAGAATATTGGAGGAAAACCGAAACCCCATGAGCGACACCAAGAAGAAGAAAAGCCTTCAGGAGGTACACGAGGAGTTCGAGCGCGAACTCGAACAGCCTTCCTATATCAAGGATTGGCTCGAAAAGAACACCTTTCACCATTCCCGTTTCAAGGATGTCAAGAGGCTGGTAAGAAAAAAGAAGCAGCAGGGGGTTTCCATCAGCCTCTGTTTCCCCACCCTGGATGAGGAAAATACCGTTGGCAAGGAAATTACGCTCATGAGGAAGGAACTCATGGAGCGCCATCCCCTTCTTGACGAGATAGCTGTGGTGGATTCGGGATCCGCAGATAAAACCGATGAGATCACGCGCAGGGCCGGCGCGGAGTTTTACTACTCGGGCGACATACTTCCCCAGTACCGATTCTACCGCGGTAAAGGGGAGAATCTCTGGAAGAGCCTCTATGTGCTCAAGGGCGATATAATCTGCTGGATCGATGCAGATATCACCAACATACATCCCCGCTTCGTCCTTGGTCTGATAGGCCCCCTGCTCGAGTTTCCCCATCTCTCATACGTGAAGGCTTTCTACAAGCGGCCGATCAACATTCAGGGTGAGCTCCACTATACGGGGGGAGGGAGGGTGACAGAACTCGTGGTCAGGCCCTTCTTCAACCTGCTCTTTCCAGAACTGACTGGCTTCGCGCAGCCTCTGTCTGGAGAGTATGCGGGGAGGAGGGAGCTGCTCGAACGGCTCCCCTTCTTCACGGGTTACGGTGTCGAGTCGGGCCATCTCATAGACGTGCAACGGCTTTTCGGGTTGAATGTCATCGGGCAGTGCGATCTGGATGTACGAATACACAGGAACCAGCCGATTGAATCTCTCAGATCCATGTCTTATCGCATTATGAAAATTCTGCTGCAGCGGGCCGATGATATGGGAAGGATCGAGATATTTCAGGACATATCCGATTCTCTGCAGGTCATCACGGGCGTAAAAAACGATTATTCAATTGAGAAGAAAAAAGTCTGGGGGATCGAGAGACCTCCCATGATAACAATTCACGAATACCGTGAAAGGATGGCTGAGCTTAAAACCGAACCTGAAACGCTTACCGGCGACCAGCCCGGTCCTCTTCCCTATACCGCCTCGCTCATGTTCCACAAGAATTTGGTCATCCCGCGGCTGATGGGTTCGACGAAGAAGCAGATCATCAGAGAGATCATTACGGTGGGGTCAGGACGCATCCTGGATGAGAAGGGAGCGGAAGAGGCGCTTATGCAGACCGGTGATATCGTTGAGACACCCATAGGCAGAAACATCATGTTCTTTCACGCCTTCGGCGATTTTGTCGACGATATAGTTCCCATAATCGGACTCTCACCGGAGGGCACCGATTTTGGTCCGGAGATGGGGCGCCGATTCCACATTGCCTTCACCATACTGGCACCCGAGTATCTGGGGGAGATCTATACGAAGATCGTGGACTCGCTCACAAAGATCTTTTCACGCATGGAGCACTTCGAATGGCTCCTCCGCTGCAAAACGCCCGATGAGATCATTGCATTTATCAGTTACCTGGAAGTGAAAAACAAGATCATCAAGATGCTCGATCTGGAGAGTGAACCGGAACTCTACATCTGAACACCCTAGTCCTCGTCATAGCCCTCATTCTGGAACTCCAAAGCCATCTCAAGCTCTTCCTGGGTAATCATGTCGAGGCTGATCAGCACGTCACCAAGTTTCTGGCCCGAGGATTTCTGCACCTCTATCGCTTCGGTGAGCTCGTCGATGGTGATCATTCCCGATTCCATTAATACCTGGCCAATAAGCTTTGCCACAGGGTACCTCCGCTAAACCTGTCATGCTCACGCACTGCATATGAAGCACGGTGCAGGGAATACTAAAACATGTTCCGGTATAGTTTCATTATACAGCATAAGACCCGGAAATGCGACTGGACCTTTTCCCTCCCTGAATACAGCTCATGTGTGCGCAGACAATCTATCGTTTGTATCCGAACTTTTGAAGCAGGTCGATGCGCTCCCTTGTCTCGCGCTCCCCCTCGACCCCCTTTGGAGGAGATCCGTCGATAACACCGAGTACGCCTCTCCCCTGTTCTGTCCGGCCCACAACGACTTCGAGGGGATTGGCAGTTGCACAGAATATGCGGACCACCTCTCTGGTTTCCCTGATCGCCGGCAGAATCTGAATTGGAAACCCACCCTGAATATAGATGACAAACAGATGGCCCGCACCGATCTGTTGTGCGGTATTGACTGCTTGCTCGATAAGGGCGTTGTCGTTGCCGTCCTTGCGTATGAGGCACACCCCCGACGCCTCGTTGAAAGCAATGCCGAATTGCATCTGAGGTGCAGTGTTGACGATGGCCTCATAGAGGTCTTCAATGGTCTTAATGAAGTGTGACTGACCGATTATGACATTCGCTTCCTCGGGCAGTGTTACCCGTATGGTTGTGATATCCATTTCTACCTCCAGTGCTCCCGTTGGTAGATTCATTATAGGCAATATGAGGCGCAAAGTGAAGATATGAAATGATAGAAATGATAGAAAAAGATATCGCTTCGCTAGCGCTACGCGAGCGCTTCGATGGCGCTGCGCGAGGTTGAGTTCCCATGGATGCAAAAAGACAGTATGGAAATCGGTCTTCGCAGGGTGGTGATCGTGAACTGACCTGATATGTCACAGTGGCGGGCCCTGTCAACTGGTAGAGACAGAGGTTTTTCATTTCCTGTTTAAGTCCGCCATAGTAGTATTAGTTCGAGGGTGATTGCATGATTGCGGTAACGGGAGGTGGAACAGGGGGGCATATATTTCCAAACGTTGCAGTCATTGAGGAACTGCAGGGACGCGGCGTCACTGACATATGCTGGATCGGCGACAGGAGGGGAAAGGAGACCGAGTGGGCCCATGGCCTCGGCGTGGCCTTTTACGGGATCAGGACGGGAAAGCTCAGGCGCTATTTCTCTCTGCAAAACCTCGCCGACACGGTCAATCTTCTTATTGGTATTGCGCAGTCCTATCGCATACTGAAGAACAGCAAGCCTGCGGTGCTCTTCTCAAAAGGTGGCTTTGTGTCCGTGCCGCCCGCAATTGCCGCCAGGCTGCTGCGTGTTCCTGTTATTACCCATGAGAGCGACCTACATCCTGGTATGGCCACAAAGATCATAGCAAGCAGGGCAAGGGCCATCTGTGTATCATTCGAGAAGGCTGCGGCTTCCTTTGAGGGTAAAGAGGTTTACTACACGGGAAATCCCATGCGTGCCACTATCAGGTCAGCCAATCGGGAAAGAGGGAGGCGCTTTCTCCATTTCACGGAGGATCTGCCCGTTGTAACCGTTCTGGGCGGGAGCCTGGGTGCTTCTTCACTGAACGGAGCGGTTTTTGAGATGCTCGAGGAAGGTGAGCTACCCTTTAATCTTGTCCATCAGTGCGGACAGGGACATACTCGGCGCATTGAGAGCGGGCATGGCCGGTACCGGCAATACGAGTTTATTGCGGACGAGATGGGTGACGTGCTTGCAGCTTCCGACCTTATTATCAGCAGGGCCGGGGCCGGGGCCATGTATGAGATAGGTTGTCTGGGCATACCCTCCATACTCATACCCCTGCCGAGATCGAAGAGCAGGGGGGAGCAGATCGACAATGCCCGGTTTTTTCAGGAGAATGGGGCCGCACGAATCATTGAGGACGGGCAGTTGAGCGGCCGTCTCCTTGCAGAGGCGGTCAGTGATCTGCTGGCAGATGCGAATCTTCTCGGGAAAATGGGGCAAAATGCCTCTAAACTGTGCAAAAGGAATGCGGAACGGGAAATTGCTGATATTCTGATGAGGGTTGGAGCCCCAAGCCCTGCAGGGTGAGTATCTTTTCGTTTTTTATTTCCCTGTTTTTTATTATATTGGGGGGAAATTATCCAATCGAGGAGGAAGAAATGAGCGATGTAATAGCACTGCTCGGTGATGAAGCAAAGGACTTGCTGGAGTACAAGGCCAAGGTGCCAAACGATACGCTCCACCTTCCCGGTCCGGATTTTATCGACCGGGTTCTCGTCCACACGGACCGGTCATCTCAGGTCCTGCGAAGAATCAGCAGCGTCTTCAACAATGGGCGGCTGGGAGGAACGGGGTATGTTTCCATACTGCCGGTGGATCAGGGCATCGAACATTCGGCGTCGAGCGCATTTGCGCCCAATCCAATCTATTTCGACCCCGAGAATATCGTCAAGCTGGCTATCGAGGGCAACTGCAATGCGGTCGCCTCAACACTTGGCGTGCTTGGTTCGATTTCCCGCAAGTATGCGCATAAAATCCCCTTTATCGTGAAGATCAACCACAATGAGCTTCTGACCTACCCGAACAAGTTCGATCAGGTGCTCTGGGCCAGTGTCGACCAGGCCTTCAATCTAGGGGCCGTAGCCGTTGGCGCCACGATCTATTACGGCGCAGAGGAATCGCACCGGCAGATCGTGGAGGTATCAGAGGCCTTTGAATATGCGCACAGCCTCGGTATGTTCACCGTTCTCTGGGCCTATCTGCGGAACAGCGCCTTCAAAACCAAGGAGGCGGACTATGCTCTTGCAGCGGACCTTTCGAACACTGCGAACCACTTCGGGGTGACCATTGAGGCCGATATCATCAAGCAGAAACAGGCTGAGAACAATGGCGGCTATACGGCGCTCAATTACGGCAAGACGGACAAGAAAGTCTACTCAGACCTCACTACAGACCATCCCATCGATCTGACGCGTTATCAGGTGATGGGCTGCTACATGGGAAGGGCGCCAATGATCAATTCAGGCGGCGCATCGGGAGACAACGATTTTGCACAGGCGGTAAGAACCGCGGTCATCAACAAGCGTGCGGGCGGCACCGGTCTCATCTCCGGAAGAAAGGCCTTCCAGCGGCCCATGAAGGAAGGTGTCGAGCTCCTGCACACCATTCAGGATGTGTACCTGAACAAGAAGATAACGATTGCATGAGCGCTTGTTTGTGCATCTGTCCCGCTGTGCAGCAGGAGTCGGAACATGCAGAATCCATTTGCAGGGGAGCCTTCGGGTTCCCCTTTTCATGGTGAAGGCAGGTAAAGCTCACTTCCCATGACCAGTGCGTTTTCACACTCATGGGGGTAGTAGTTTTCAATAATCCCAATAATCGAAAAACCCCATTTCCGGTAGAAGGAAAAGGCGTTCTCGTTTGTAGGACGGACCTCCAGATAACAGTACTCTGCTTTGCTTGCTCGCGCTCTTCTGATGAGCGTGTTCATGAGAAAGGTCCCAAAACCGTTGTGCTGCTCTTGAGGCGCAATGGCGATATTGATGAGGTGTATCATGCGGTCGTACTGATGCCGGGTCGAGAGGAATGAGGTCCTGTTCTTGAGCAGGTGATACCCACCGTATCCGATAACGCCGGCGTCAGTTCTGAGAGTCAGCATGCAGTTGTGCATATCCGATACGATAAGGTGAAAGAATTCACGTGACCAGGGGTGTTTGAACACGCGCTTCTCGATCGAGAGAACCGTGTCGATATCCTTCTCCGTCATGATGGTGCAGTAGCATTGGGAGATCATGGCTTCCTTCCGACCGGCAGTGCCTACGAGGTTTTATTGAAGAACCCGGCGAATTGCTCGAGCTCCTCGGGGTGTGTTATTTCAAGATTGTAGCCGTCCGTATTCAGAAAACCGGCGCTGATGAGCTGCTGTATCTCTACCTCCACCTCTTTCACTGTTGCTCCGGACTGTTCGGCGATGCTCTTCAGCGTGTCCTTGTACAAGAGGCTCTGCGCCCTGCCGGCCCCCTGATGCGCATTGCTCAGATCATTGAGCACACTGATGACGAGGGACTTCATGTCCCGCTTTGTCAAATCGCGTATGGCGTTGTCGGCCTTCTGAAGCCGCAGGCAGAGCTTCTCGATTATGTTCATGGCGATATTTGAATTCTTGCTGATCATACTGAGGAAGCCCTGGCGGTTGAAACAGAGCACCTGGCAGTTGTCGACAGCGGTCGCGGTCGCGGTGCGCGGTGCCTGATTGACAATTGCCATCTCTCCGAAAAAATCTCCCTTCTGGAGGACCATGAGTATCTTTTCAATATTGCCGATGCGTTTGGTTATCTTGATCCTGCCCTTCTGAATGATGTACATGGTGTCTCCGGGTTCGTCTTCGTTGAAGAGGGCCCGTCCCGCCTTCACCTCGGTCCCATATTTTTCGTAAAGAGTGCCTTTCTCCATTTTCCCTATCCCCGACTGGATTCCGTATCTGCTCCTACCCATTATACTACATCTCTGTGTGTGCATACAATAAGTTTGTTGATTTTTTCAACCCCGAACTATAAAGTGTGTGCTATGAGCAGCCGTGCTATCATCGTCTTCCTGAGCACTGCAGTTCTGTTCAGCTGGACTGCTGCATTTTCTGAAAACAGTTACGATGTACTTTTTTCAGAAACTCCGCTGCATCGGCAGGAGCGTGCCGTGCTTTCCTTTTATCAGCAAAAGGTTTCGGTGCACGGGGGGGCACGGTGCCGATTCTACCCGACCTGTTCGGCCTTCTACCGCGAGGCCCTTGACCGACACGGCGCCTTCTGGGCTACACTCATGCTGCTCGACCGAATGCTCTACCGGGAGCATGGATGGTCCCTTGAAGAGTACCCGGTGAGGGAAGACGGGGAGCTTCATGTGGACCCTGTGTACAAGAATTACATCATGAACCGTGAAGGGTACTATCGATGATTCTGAAGAGGCTTCTCGTTTCCCTGCTTCTCCAGTCCTTTCTTCTTTCAACAAACCTGTCACTCGCCCAGAGCGAGCGTGGCTTTGCAATCTCCCTTTACCGGGCCGGGGAGTATGAATCATCGATAGTGGAGCTCCAGCGCTGGATATATTTCAACCAGGATGCCCCCTTTGCGCCCTATGCACGATACCTCCTGGCCCTGTCCCAGGGCCGCATGGGGAAGTATGCGAAGGCCGCCTCAACCCTCCATGGGCTGATAGATTCCATATCGGGGCAGGAGAGAGACGGGTACTATGGGGAGCTCATCTGCGAGAGCCATCTGCAGCTCCTCAACCTTCACTTCCGAGAGCGGCGGTTCAGGGATTTCGAAATCGAAAACGATCGGTTTGCCGCAGCATGTTCTGATCCGGACCCCAGGCTCAGTGCGGGTGCACAGAGTATGGCCGTGGCAATTCATGTATATGACCGCAACTGGGATGAAGCCCTGAAGGCCCTCGGCACAGCGAATCTTCTTGACCGTGAAACATCTGAAACGCTTGAACGCGGGATCAATGAAATGAACCAGCATAGTCCAAAAAGCCCTGTGCTCGGCGGCATGCTCGCCATTATTCCCGGGCTCGGCCACCTGTATGCGGGCAGGGGTGTGGACGGCTTGAGAAGCTTCCTCATAAACGCAGCAGGCATCGGGCTCACGGTGTTCTGCTTCGTTATGGGCATGCCGGTTTTCGGTGTGTTGTTCGGTGTCATTGAAACGGCGCTTTACCTGTCGAACATCTATGGCGGAGTGAATGCCGTGATGCAGCAGAATGCACGGTTTATTGTTGAACGCCGTGATGAGCTTCTGAAAATACTCACCGTGCCGCCCCTTGACGTTATAACACTGCGAGAGGAGCTGTACGGTCCATGATTGCACATGACGTACATACCTACATCAGTGCCCGCTCGGTGGGCCTGAGGGATATGCCCGTACGCATCACTCCCTACACCTATCACGGTGTCGACCGTGATGCCTACAATCCCTCATACCGGTGGGAAATGCGTGAAGGTGCTCTGCCGGTGACTGTATCGGACCATCCCGTTAAAGACGAGAGGGAGTATTACAACCCTTATGTCGTGTACCATCAGCCGGAGGACGGTCATGTTTCCGCCCTCGAGGTGCTGGCACTCTACTCCGCAGAGCCTGACTGGGGAATGGACGAGGGGCTGCATCTCCTTTCCCGGTTTATCAAGGGCTATATCATGATGCACGTTATACCCCACCTTCAAGAGGGTGTCCTGTGCGAGTAGAGCGGCTCAACTTCCAGGAGGACCCTGCAGCCTATACGGCTCAGTGGCTGATTCGAGAGGGGCTCGATCCGCTCAAAACCATGGTGGTGGCACCCACACAGCGCTTCAAGACATACTTTGCCTCCTGTCTCCTCGAGCTTGGAGGGACGAAGAGCGCACTCTCCCCCAGGCTCATAACCAGTTCCGATCTTATCGGAGAAATGATCGCCGGGACGGGGAAGCAGCAGGCCAATTCCATGGAGAAGCTTACGCTTCTCTACAGGGCCTGTGAACAGACGGAAGAGATCACAGAGCTGTATCCCAGGGGATTTCTTGCGAGCTTTTCGTCCTTTCTAAAGGTGGCCGGCAGGTTTTTACGGACCTTCGAAGAGCTTGCGCGGGAGGAGATCGATTTGAAGCGTTACCTGGAGAATGGGTCTTCAGGTCCGCCCTTTGTACAGCAAAATCTGGGGGCCCTGCACAGCCTCTGGCGCAACTATTATGACCAGCAGGAGAAAGCCGGCCGTTTCGACCCAAGCTTCTTACTGGGCGAGATCGGGTCTGCTGCTGTTATGGACTACTTTGACCCGGTCACACATGTCCTTCTGGTTTCACCCCTTTCGCTGACGCGTTTCGAGCGGCATGTATTCGGTTATATAGAGGACAGGCTTACGGTTGTCTATCAGGATACGGAGGACTATGATTTTTCCCGCATTCTTACATTCCGCAGTAAGGAGGCAGGGGAGGAACGCCCGGGGAAAGGTATACGCCCCCGCGGATCAGTTCGGTTTTTTCAGGCCTCATCGCGGATGGAGCAGGTGATGCTCATGCTTTCACTCATCGGTGATGAGATCGAGCACGGGGCGGAGCCGCAGGACATTGCTGTCATAAACAGCGACAGCCAGTCAGCCATGATGCTCTACGATGCACTGAAACAGATGGGGGTCGAGGCGAACTACTCCGAGGGTCTTTCCGCCAAATCGAGCCCGCTCTACCAGTTTTTCCTGCTCATCTCACGCTTTTTCAGCTCAGGGCTTGATTCGGGTATTTTCCTGGAACTCATAAGAAATGAATTTTTCACCGAGCTGCTCGGAAATGAGTATGACGAGTAGTGGCACTCGACCTGCGAAGACATCCGGAACACCATTCTGCACAGGCGTATTTTCAGACTCTCATCGCTGAAGGGCCCGCTTATCGAGAGGAATGGGGGAATGCGGGAAGCATGCACGCTGCTGCAGCGCCTCTATGAATCGAAAGACTTCGGTGAGCTCTACACCTGTCTTGAGAAGCTCTTTTCGGGCCTGAGCGGCAGGAAGACCTATGCCTTTTATGCAATGCGGGATGCACTGCTCGACAGCTCTCTCGAACTCTGTGACCTGTCAATTCCCCTTCCCGAGCGCCCTCTCGACATGCTGCTGCAGGTTGTCAAATCGAACCGGTATGCACTTCAAGGGGTCTATGCACGGGGCGTTCAGATCCTGGGGCTCCTGGAGTCCCGGGCAATCGGCTTCAGGACGGTCATTGTACCGTCTTTCAATGAAGGCTGCTTCCCCCTGAAGCGGGAAAATGACATACTGCTCCCCGCAGACATCCGGGACATGCTCGGCCTTCCCACCCTGCTGGACAGGGAGGAGCTGGGGTTTTATTATCTCAAGCGGATTGCGGACATGGCACAGGAGTTGAGCTTCATTGCCCTCAGCGATAGGGGAGGAGACGTTGATGTGATGAGCCGCTATGCCTACCTCTTTGGCATCACCGAGAGAGGGTTTGAAAGGCAGATGCGCTGTACGCTTCCGGTATGGAGAGACGCCTCGGTTCCTTCGCAAGCAGCCGCAGATC
>JAGLSF010000089.1 GCA_023136305.1 Spirochaetota bacterium | reverse complement strand
AAAAACAGCAGCCTGCATACCTGTGATCGTATTTGTATCAGTTTCATCATCCACAGCCTAACCAGCCTTCCTCTCCTTGAAAAGGCCGTGCAAACGGTGAAAAACATACGAGAGGTTCTCTATCTCTTCCTCGTCGAGAAGCGCCCTGCCGAATACCTTTCTGAAGAGAGAAATCACATAACGTGAAGATCCCTTTGAAAAAAAGCCAATGTCGGTAAACACACTCTCAATGTAGTCGAGCAGTCCCTCCATCTCGGCATTGGCCACCGGGCGTGGAAGGTAGGGCACCTTAAAAACCATGGCGTTTATATACAGTTTGTAACAGACCACGGCAACCGCATGGGAAAGGTTCAGGGAGGGGAAGCTCTCACTGGCAGGTATACTGACGAGTATATTGCACAGGTCGGTTTCGCGGTTGGTCAGACCATCCTTCTCTCTCCCGAACAGAATTGCCACCTTTCCAGCCGCTGAGACGGGAAACACCTTTTCGGGAAGCTCCTCAACACTGCAAAAAATCCGCCGAAGCTTCCCGGCACGGCGGGTTGTACCAACGACCAGATTCGTGTCACTGATGGCCTGCTCGAGAGTGTCAAAGACCAGGGCCTGCTCCAGGAGATCGCGGGCACCCACCGCTGCCCTGTACGCCTCGTCATTGTGGAAATCCACCGGATTGACCAGTGCGAGTTCGCCAAGCCCCATATTCTTCATGATGCGCGCCACGGAACCGATGTTGAAGGGGCCCTCGGGTTCCACCAGCGTTATGCGTATGTTGCCGAGATCCAGTGCCATTGGCATCGCTGACCTCATCACTCTATAAAAAAACCACCATTTTCAGATCATATGGTGTATAATCATGGTCTATATGGAATACATTAAAAAATACCTGTACGCTTTACTCACCATTATAGCTGTTCTTCTCATGCCTGTCACCCCTTTATTCCCTGACCAGCTCTACGACCTCTGCTATTTCGGTGAGCCCATGAAAAACGGTGAATTCCTCTTTGTCCGTTATCGAAATGCTCTCCTCGAGCCCATCCTGAGAACCTACGAAATCTACGTTTTCAATCCCTCAACCGGAAAAATCACCTTCCTACAGCAGTATGGTGAGAAGAGCTATCTCCTTCCAGTCGTGTCTCCTGACCGGAGTTCCGTTACCTATCACTCACTGATCGAAGGGAATGATTTCCTGGTGACAAGAAACATCATTAGGGGGAATAGCACACGGCTTCGTTTCGACACATCGGGTTATTTCCTCTACAATGCACTACACTATGACAATGAGACGGTTGCTTCGGTTTTACGCCGCGGCGTCGACCGTCAGGCTATCTACATCATCTTCAATGATCTTGGTACCATCAAGCGATTGCACAGCGGCCACAATTTCAGGGAGGTGGGATTCCTGTACAATCGAAGCGTCTATTACGTTGACCGTATCGGCGACCGTCTGAGTCTTGGTGTTGTGCGCAGTGATGGCCAGGGTCGAACCGTTGCTGCGGAGAACATTGAATATGTGAGGAAGGCACCCAATGGGGAAGCAATACTCTACTCAATCGATACCGACCTGTTCCTCTATCGGGCCTACAATAACGAGAGTATCAAGCTCACCGAACACTTCTCACCGGATGAGGGCCTTCCACTCATTGCCGATGACGGGTCTGCATGCGTGGTGTATGACGGAGACACGGTACTAGTTGTCAACATCCCCTCAGGTGACGTGCTCTACTATCTATCATTCAGCGGTGAAAGGACGGGGGATATTCTCTCCCGCTACACCTATTACACGGTTAAGGACAATCAGGTGCTTGCCATACAGTACAAGAAACCGGGCCAGTACCTGCGTGAGGTGTTCAGGGATGAGGAACCCATACATCTCCTGGGTGTAAGCCCCGATGACCGCTACATTCTCTACCGATTCGAAGACAAGAGAGAGCTCAGGATATACGACCGGAACAGCGGCGAGATATTCAGCAAGACCTTCGATTTTATCATCGAAGAGGTGATCGTCTCACCCTTTATGGAGTTCTCCGAAGCCATACACAGCATCTACATTATAGCAAGCTCACCCTCAGGGGATGATCCCGCATCAACACCCATGCGGGAGCTGTACATGTACAACTACCCCCGGCGCAGCCTTACCGCTGTATCCACGGCAGAGGAAACGGATATAGCTCCCTATCTCCGCGAACGTTGATTCGCATCCGCTCACATCCGCTCGATGATCGCATCTCCAAACTCAGAGCACTTGACCTCATGCGCTCCTTCCATGAGCCGCGCAAAATCGTAGGTAACGATACGCTCCTCGATGGATTTTTCCAGGCCCCCTATGATGCGGTCGGCAGCTTCCTCCCATCCCATGTACCTGAGCATCATCTCTCCTGAGAGAATCACCGACGTGGGATTCACCTTATCCATTCCCGCATATTTAGGTGCCGTTCCATGGGTCGCTTCGAATACCGCTTGGCCGGTCTCGTAGTTTATATTGCCGCCCGGGGCTATGCCTATGCCCCCTACCTGTGCTGCAAGGGCGTCAGATATGTAGTCACCGTTCAGGTTCGTCGTCGCGATCACGTCGAACTCGGCTGCACGCGTGAGAGCCTGCTGGAAGAATATATCCGCGATGGTGTCCTTTATGAGTATGCGGTCCTTCACCATATCCCTGTCTTTCACCTTGCTGTATTCATCCCAGGTGATGAGCCTATCCGGATACTTTTCCCGGGCAAGCTCATAACCCCACTTTCTGAATGCACCCTCAGTAAATTTCTGTATATTCCCCTTGTGCACAAGCGTGATGCTCTTTCGGCTGTAGCGCAGGGCATACTGAATAGCCGCATCGATGAGCCTCCTGCTCCTGCGTATACTGACCGGCTTGATGCCGATACCGGAATCCTCGGGTATATTCCACCCATAGGAATCCTTCATGTAGGAGATCAGCTCTCCCGTTTCTTCACGTCCTTCCTCGAGCTCATATCCGGCGTACACATCTTCTGTATTCTCCCTGAATACAACCATGTCCACAAGCTCCGGCCTCCGAACAGGAGAGGGGACACCCTTGAAGTAGCGTACTGGACGGAGGCAGACGTAGAGGTCGAGTTTTTGACGCAGTGCCACGTTGAGGCTTCGAATCCCGCCGCCGACCGGCGTGGTGAGCGGACCCTTAATACCAATCAGGTGCTCGCGCAGTACATCCACCGTTTCTTCCGGCAGCCACTGACCGGTCTTCTCATGTGCCTTGCCGCCGGCAAGAACCTCCTTCCAGAGTATTTTCCTCTTTTCACCGTATGCCTTCTGTACTGCACTCTCAAATACTCTCACCGCTGCATGCCAGATATCGGGACCAATCCCGTCACCGATGATAAAGGGTATGGAAACCTGATCCGGTACCGTCAATACGCCCTTCTTCATTGCTGCTTTCATGCACAATTCCCTCCTCCTGCGTCTATGGTTTTATCTATAGGTAAAAACCATTAGGTAAGTGATAACAACTTAACTTGATTGAAAGTTGACTTACCTATTTTCACTATAGTTTTCCCGATCGTATGATACCGATGAGCAGCCACAACCCCATGACTGCTGATGAGAGAAATCCCAGCAAACCCACGATTGGATATCCCTTGATAAAGGGACCTATCCCGGCCTGCACCAGAATGGAGGATGAAAGCAGGAGCGCGGCTATGATGATGGCAAAGGACATGCGGTTTCCTGTCCGGTCAAGCTCACTAACCGCCCTATCCAGGTTTTCATGATAGAGCGGTATTCTCATCCTGTTGAGACCAATCCTTTTGATGATGGCCCCCATCTCCGTTGACAGGGTTTTCATGTAATGCTGTAAATCGTCGATAAAGAAATACAGTTCCCGAAGCGATCTCTTCGGGTTGTACCGCTGATAAAGCCATCTCTTGATATAGGGACGTGCTATCTGTGTGACGTTGAAGGATGGATGAAGCCTCCTCCCGAGCCCATCGATCTGCATTATCGTCTTCAGAATAAGAAAGTATTCTCCGGGGAATTGGATGCGATATCGACGTATGATGTTGAACAGTGCCTGGAGGGTGGAGGCCGTATCGATTTCCTCCAACCGGGAATCGCCGATGAGATCGATGACATCGTACAAGTCAGATTTGAGACTCCTGAGATCAACACCCGGGCCGATGAAATCGTACCGCCTGAGGTAGCGGATCACCCGGTCCACATCACGGTCTGCAATTCCTAAGAATATGTTGCCAATGACCTGCACACTCTCCTCGTCCACATACCCGGTAATCCCAAAATCGACTGGTGCAATCACATTTCCGGGGAGCACGAAGAGATTTCCCGGATGCGGATCGGCGTGAAAAAACCCGAATTCAAAGATCTCCCTGAGCCCCATCCGGGCACCGTTTTCTGCGATGGCCACCAGGTCCATGCCTGCCTGGTTCAGAGCTGCCACATCGGATATCTTAATTCCATCGATGTATTCCATGACGAGAACGCTTCGCTCAGTATATCGTCTGTACACCTTAGGAATATGGATGACGACATTCTCCTTCCTGCTAAAGAAACGTGCAAACCGCTCTATCACATGAGCTTCCTTGATGAAGTTGAGCTCATCGTGCAGTATCTCAGAGAACTCTCTGACCAGCTGCATGGGCCTGTACTGATCGAGCTCCGGAATATAACTCTGCGCAAGTTTTGCCAGATAGCTCATGATGCTCAAATCCGTCTCGGCAGTCTCCCGGGTACCGGGTTTGAGCACCTTCACCGCAACCGTCTCCCCTCCCTCTCTCAACACAGCCCGGTGCACCTGCGCAATTGACCCACAGGCAACCGGTGTTTCATCAATTTCCTCGAATATATCCTCCAGCCCTGTAGTAAGTTCCTCTTCGATGATCTTTCGTATTGCAGGGAAAGGGACAGGGGGTGTTCGATCGAGAAGACTCTCAAGCTCGTGAGCATATGCCGGAGGAATGACATCGGGACGAAGGCTTAAAATCTGCCCCATTTTGATAAATGCAGGCCCGAGCTCCTCGATTGCCATCCGGACACGCTCAGGCTCGGTCAGGGCCTTTGTGGAAGCCTCCTGAATTGTCCGAAACACCCGTTCAGGCAAGATGCCGAGCCCTGCTCGAATGCGTGCAAGGAATGCGGAAAACCCGTACTTTGCTATTATGCTGATGATTCTTATCAGGCGGGTCAGGTTTTTGTAATTTCTGTTCAGTCTGAAAATGTTCATTGCATCAATCGACCTATAGGCTGCCCTATCCCGACCTCATTATAAAATGCAGGGGCGACATATTCAACACCCCTTCCGCCCCAGCTCCTGCCTCCCAATGGACCATCAGATGCATGCAACCTCCCAATGAACCACCACAACCTGCCCATCAGTGGGGAGGGAGAAAGGATGCACGCGTCACCTTGTCTCCGTAGAGGCGTTTCATCTGATCGAGCACCCTGTCCGTCTCATCGAGCCCACCCTCATCCTCGGAAAAGAGGTCGAGTTGCTGGGCGCCGTGTTCCTCATCCCTGTCGAGATTTGAAACACCCACACCCACAAGACGGACCCTCCTGCCCTTCCGATCAAAATCCCGGTAGAGCGCCAGAGCGGTATTCCGCACCGTCTGCATGTCATGTACAGGTTGTGGAAGTGTGTGGCTGCGGGAATAGGTCTCAAAGGGCGCCAGCCTGATCTTCAGATTAACGGTTCTTCCCCGTATTCCCTCAGTTCTCATCTTACGGGTTATGCTGTCCGACAACTGAAAGAGTACATGCTCAACATAAACATCCTGATCGATATCCTCCCGAAATGTTATCTCCTGACTTATGGACTTTCTTGGGCTGGATCGTGAAACAGGACGCTCATCCATACCATTCGCAAGCTCCCAGAGCTTTTTACCGTATTTGCCGAACAGGGTATTCAACTTTTCCTGCGGGCAGCTCTGTATGTCGCGAACCAGTTCAAACCCCATTCCTTCGAGCCTCTCAACTGTTCTTTTTCCCGCACCCCAGAGATACCTGAGCGGCAGCGCGCCCATAAACTCCCGCTCCTCACCGGGCGGACAGATACAGAGCCCGTCCGGTTTGTGCAGATCGGAGGCGATTTTCGCAATGGACTTGTTCGTTGCAATGCCAACACTGGCGGTAAGCCCCGTTTCCCGCTTGATGTTTTCCTTGATGAGCAGACCCAGAGAATGCGTCTTACCGAACAGTTTTTCAGTCCCGGTACAGTCGAGGAACGCTTCATCGATGCTGATCTGCTCGACAAGCGGTGAGAATTTGCCGAGAGTTTGCATCACTATCCTCGAAAGCTTGGTGTAGCGTTTGAACCTGGGACGCAGGAAAACGGCTTCTGCGCAGCGTTTATATGCGGTCGAAATGGGGAGTGCGGAATGTATGCCGAAACTTCTCGCCTCATAGGAGGCAGCTGAAACCACACCCCTCCCCCTTCCCCCCCGAGGGTCTGCACCCACCACAACGGGCTGTCCCCTGTACTCGGGATGGTCCATCTGTTCAATGGATGTATAGAAGGCATCCATATCAACATGCACAATGATGCGTGGTTTCACCATGAGTCAAAATCCGGGAGGATATTAGGTAACCCCAGGGGGAGGCCACCGACGATTTCTTACATAGAAACAGTAGAGGGATAACTGATCATTGGAATAGGTTTGCTCCCCTTTTGCCGGAGGCCGGACTTGAACCGGCACGAAGTTTACGCTCCGAGGGATTTTAAGTCCCTTGTGTCTGCCAATTCCACCACTCCGGCAGCATGCAATCCTGATACTCACTGCTACCAGAGTTAATGTAACACGATTCCCCGCCAATGTAAATGGTTCAGAAAAGTACAGACTAGAAGGGTGCAGGTTCTCGCAGATCAGGATAATCTTCCTGACCCCCCCAGCGCATGGATGGACCGGATCGTTACGGAGATGATGACCACAGCGCCGCCCACTATGGCCCACCGTCCCGGTGATTCGCCAACGACCAGAAAGACCCAGATGGGGGAGAGAATGGGTTCGATCATGAATATGAGCATTGCGTCGAGCGCCCGTACCCGTTTAATGGCATATGCGTAGAGAATATAGGAAAACCCGAGCTGAAATACACCGAGCAGTGCAAGACCGGTCCAGTCGAGTATGCTGAGACTCGCTCCTAACATGAAGGGAAGACCGATGACTGCGGTCAACATGTTGCCGAGCAGAATTGACTCGTAGGGGGATGCATCCTTCTGCTTGCGAAGAAAGAGCCCCAGCCAGGCGTGCGCCACCCCTGCCAGGAGTGCGAGTATGTTTCCTATATAACCGCCGCGCGAGAGATCGTCGAGGAAGAAGAGCGTTACACCGCCAAAGACAACGGCGATGGTTGCCCAGTCAACCCACGAGGTCCGCTCGCCAAGAAATCTCCAGGCAAAGAGGGCTGTGTATACCGGGGCAGTGTATTGCAGGAGTATGGCATTGGCCGCTGTGGTGAGTTTTGTAGCACTGACAAAGCATATGACCGTTGCGGAAAAGCTGATTGCCCCGCCGATCTGTACGGGGGAGAAATGGAATTTTGGTTTCCTGACCACGATCATGATCAGGGCAGCGGCAACAGCACTGCGCATTCCTGCAATGGCAAGAGGATTCCAGTCGATAAGTTTGATGAGAACTCCGCCTGAGCTCCAGAGTACTGCTGTGACAACGAGGGATATCACCGAAAGCGGATGGTGTGTGCGGGTGTCGTTGCTCATGGCAAAAAAAAAAATGAGGCGGCAGTCGGATTCGAACCGACGGATAACGGTTTTGCAGACCGTCGCCTTACCCCTTGGCTATGCCGCCTTCCGCACAAACAAGCTGACTCAAGTCCGCGGCACTGCCTAATCGCCTCAAGGCAGTAATAAGGCAGTAATATGGAGCGGAAGACGGGATTCGAACCCGCGA
>JAGLSF010000088.1 GCA_023136305.1 Spirochaetota bacterium | reverse complement strand
AGCCGCAGACGGGTATGCCCTCTTATGGTTTCAGAGATATCACCGTCAATATGCGGCGCTGCTACAGTATCCGGGCTACCTATGTTATCCCTCCAGTGCGGTTCCAACCAGGACCCTCATCCTCCGGCCTAATACACTTCTCTTTTTACCGCAAAACGGACTACCGTCGAACAGCCGGATGCCAGGACGCCCGGGCAACAGAACGGCGTTCCGCTCCCGACCTGGAAGCAGCGACCGCCTTTGAGTGATACGGCTGGTTTTGCATGACGGGCAGCTTCCGTTTAAGCAGCTTCTCTATCTCATCAAGATGCCCCAGCTCCGAGGTATCGCAGAAAGAGAGAGCTATCCCTGTCTTGCCCGCCCGTGCCGTGCGGCCGATACGATGAATATATACTCCCGGCTCCACAGGCAGGTCGTAATTGATCACATGGTCGATATCGCTGACATCGATACCGCGTGAGGCGATATCGGTCGCCACCAGGACCCTCGTTCTCCCTGAATGGAAGCCGTCAAGCGCTCTCTGGCGTGCGGCCTGCGTCTTGTCACCGTGCAATGCATCCGCCTTCACCCGCCGTCGACTGAGCTGTATCGAAAGGTTCTGCGCCTTGTGCTTTGTCCGCGTGAAAACCAGCGCCCTCGTAAAGTCCTGACGATCGAGGATGTCCATCAGCAGGGCTTTCTTGTTCTTCTGGTCCACGAACAACAGCTTCTGCTCTATCTTGGGGATAGTCTTCCCGTTTGCTTCTATCTGTATTCGACGAGGCTTGCGGAGCATGCCCCCCGCCAGTGTGCTGATGCTCTGCGGAAGAGTCGCCGAAAAGAGCATCGTCTGCCGTCTGGTCGGCAACGCGGCTATGATTTTCTTGACGTCCGGGATGAAACCCATGTCGAGCATCCTGTCCGCCTCGTCGAGAACCATAATCTCCACCATCCGGAGCAGCACCGCACCATCTCCCATAAGGTCGAGCAGCCTGCCCGGCGTGGCCACGAGAACATCGACTCCCCTTGCGAGCTCCGCCACCTGGGGCTTCTTACTCACTCCACCGTATACGACCGCCTGCCGCAGCCGGAGGTGCCTTCCGAAGCTCGTGAAACTGGATGAGATCTGCGCGGCAAGTTCCCTTGTCGGCGCAAGCACGAGCGCACGGGGAGACCGCGGAATAGGGTTGCGCCGGCTTTTAGCAAGGGTCTGCAGGATGGGCAGGGTAAACGCCGCCGTCTTCCCGCTTCCCGTTTGCGCGCACCCCATAAGGTCGTGACCGCCGAGAAGCAGGGGAATGGCCTCCCGCTGTATCGGGGTCGGCACTTCGAAACCCTCCTCATGAAGCGCCTGCCGGATAGGTCTGATTAGATCAAGTCCGTGAAAAAAATCTTCATTCATCTTTATTACCTCTGTTGATTGTAGTGTGTGTCGAATCTGCAGCTCGGAAGAGACCGTGGGTATGATACTCCCTTCGGTACGCGGGTCAAAAGAGAATGAAAGCGTGGTGATCTTTCCAGGCTTCTGAGGCCGTTTCCGAATGCGGAATAACTGTCCTTTCCCTATTCAGCGCTCCTAAGGACAGTCCCTGAAGCCCATCTGTAGAGGCAAGTACAATAATTCTTCTTGGTTCAACCTCATCAATATACGGCCGATCCGTCCTTACGGCAACCAATTTCGAAACCAAGGGAACTTACCGCTGATAATCATCACGTCATGAAGCGAGGACGCCCTGCTGCCGAACCCGGTAGCTGTTTTTACGAACGCAACCTGTTGCAGTTACATTAACTCCGTCCCGATTCCCGCCTCAAGTCGGAAGGCTCGGGTGAACCTGAGCCAGTATATCATCAGGCCGAAGGTGCTTTCAAGTACATCCCGTGTCGTTCAGTTCTCAAATCCTATACTGAAACACCGGCCACATTCAATACTTCTGAGATGGGCATGTCCCTGTCAACATGAACAACCGGACTCGAATAATGAGATGCATAACACAGCGCTCGCCGCGCTGTACTGTATAAAAGCTTTTCGTACCAAAGGCACTCCCGTTGGTCGCCTTCGGCGAAATATTGAAGAGGAATAGCATACTCAAGAATAGGGCAAAAGCAAATCATAAGGGTATCTGGCTTGTCAGGAAGAGGGTGCCTCCCCTGTGTCCCTCATCCTCAATATCAAGCTGATAGCGGAGTTTGACGCCAACCATGAAACGTTCTCTGAAGTGGCGGACGTACTGAGCACTACCAGCAAAGCCATGGCCGAATAGCGCCTGAGATATAAAACTCCAATCGTAAAGCGATCGGTCATAGGGGTAGAGGTAAGCGTAACGGCTGCGATCGGTCAGATAGTAGATACAGAGGAAAGAAGCGGTGTAGCGTTTGTGCCTTGCGATGATCTCGCCGGACAGCCCTGTTCCCGTGAACAGACGTCTATCGAGCGGTCCGCCCGTGCGGTTCTCCAGTATGCATTGCAGATCAAACCCCCTGTCCGTTCTCTGCAGTAGCGTCAGTTTTGAGGTGATCCTGATCGAGAGTGATTCAGGGGCGTAGTAATGGTGATCGGTGAGTTCAAGGTTGTTTCTCAGCTTGAAAACCGCATCATGCCAGACCGGGAATTCGATACGATGATTGTAGGACACTCCCCTCTCCACCATCCCGGACCCCTCTGGCGAAAAGAGCTCCGAGTACCCGTACAGATAGTGTATGAATCGCCGCTTGTTCTTTGTGTGATAGAGCCCGGCCAGACCGCCTGTGATATTATTGATACCATCTGGAAGCTCGAGTCCGTGGGGGTTGACCAGCATGGCGGGAATATACACTCCCCACAGTATTATCCCGGTATGGTTTATCTTTTTACGAACTCCGCCCGAGAAGCCAAGAGAGGCAATGAAATCATTGTTGAGCTCGGGGTAATAGGATAGGCGGCGATAGAAGGTCCCCGCCACTTCACCGAAAACCTCAAGCGGCTCATAGATCTTGAAGTAGATATTCGTCGCCACATAATTCTTACCCCTGTATAAATGTGCTGTCTTGTCACCTTCTCCAGGGTTCAAATTGTAATAGGGATCGATCAGTCTGTCGAACTGCGAGTAGTACAGGGACCCTCCCAACAGCATCCTGTCGGTCCGTATGGAACAATTGAGTCCGGCGAGGTATTCACCCAGATTGTTGCGTTTCTCCCTGTCACCCTCGTTTCCGTAATCTGCATAATCCCGAATACATGAGGCGAGAGGGTTCTTACAGGAATAGCCAGGCGGAAACCTGTCCAGAAACCCTGTAAAATCGTCTTCATCCTCATCGTTGGGCACTCCATCTGCATCATTGTCGTTATAGAGATAGTAGTCACTTTCACCTGCAGTGCAGTCAAACCTGTTCCATGAAAGGAAGGGCCGGCATGTCAGGCCGCCAATTTCGAGTTCAGCAGCAATACCCTCCAGGAGCACGGATTTTGAGGTGGAATCGGACGGGTATAACCGGTCTCTGATCCGGGCCATATCATAATAGGGATTGTACAGGATAAGCGGGTAGGAACCTCCGAACAGCAACCCCTGCCCGAGAAGGGGTGTATAGTTGCCAAACACTATCTTTTTCGTACCTATGAAATCTTCGACAACAACATAGTAGCTTCCCTGCTCATATAACCCCCTTTCCGAATCAGAAAAGTATCCCTGCGGATAATAGCCCCGTTCCCCGCGCCCCTTGACCAGGGTAACACCTATCCCGGTCCGTTCACCCAGGGATAGGTTGAGGCGGGACATAAGGTAGAGATGCTTATAATCGAAGCGGTTGTCAGAATCATAGTAAGACCTGAAGGTGAACCGATTCGGTATGGTCTTTGCTGAGAGAGGGCCGTGACTGAGGAGGAAAAGAATGCAGAGCAGCAGGGCCTTTTGTTTCCTGTGCACCGCGACAATCCTTTTTATAACTGTTTTTCTGTTCCCGTTTCTCCCAAGTATAGCGTGGGCCAGGTTTTTTATCAAACTAATTATATTAATTCTTAAATTTTTTTTAATACTTAATAAAGTAGCAATAATTCTCTCCTGACTGCAAAACCAGGCAGGTATGTCTTATCGGATAAAATGCATAAACACAAAAAAATGAAAAAAAATTTCTAGCACTCTTGACATTTATCTGAAAAGGAATATAATAACTACGCTAATCGAAAATAGGGAGGTACACCATTATGAAAAAAGCTTGTCATTTATCAGTAGTCATCACGCTGTTCATTGCAATGACCATATTCCTTCCCGCCATGACTGTATATGCCGGTGGAAGCAGGGCATTGCGGGAGAAGCTGGATGCGTGCAATGAGGATGTGGCATCACTTGAATCGGAAAATGTCGACCTGAAAACGCAGCTCGACGGAAAGAATTCGGTGATTCAGAAACTGGACAATGAGAAACGACAGTGTGAATCAGAAAAACGGGAATTGGAACAGAAGATCGCCGAATACGAGGAACTTATTGCCTACTGGCAGGAAGAGATCGAGGCATATGGATTTGATCCTGAAGACCCGTCAGTCATATCCAGGACCGTATCCGAATCCCTTGCTGTAAAGGAGGCGAAGATAGTCGAGCTGGAACAGGACGTTGATGAGATGGAGCGTGAACTGGAGCAGGTCAACATGCAGCTCGAAATTGCAAAACGGAAACTCGAGGCGGCTGAACAGGAGGCTGAACAGCTCAGGATTGAAGCCACCCTGCACGAGAGAAGAGTGTGGGACCTGGAGAAGGAAAACGAGGAACTCATGCAGGCCCTGGAAATGTATGAGGGGATACAGGAAGAAACCAGGATTCTCATGGACATAGCCCTGGACCGTATCAAATACGTACTTCGTGATGAGATCAAACGCGGTGAAGTCCGGGTGCTCAGGGGAACTCTGGGAATAACCATCGATGTCGTTTCAACACACATGTTCGACGTGGGAAGCGTTGAACTCACACCCATAGGAAGGATTATCCTCGGAAAGATTGCTCCCCTCATGGAGGAACTGGATGGATACTTCATAGGAGTAATTGGCAATGCAGACTCCAAACGCATTGTGACGCCTGCTCTGAAAAAGAAGTATCCAACCAACTGGGAACTTTCCTCACATCGAGGCGCAGCTGTGGTGCGATTCTTCCTCGATGAGGCAGATATCGATCCACGCAGAATGGTTGCAATGGGATTGGGCAAGTATCAGCCGATTGACAGCAACAGGACTGTGGAAGGCCGCTCCAACAACCGAAGAATCGACATCGTCCTGCTTCCCATCGATGCTATCGCTGCCGTTATATTTGGCGCCGAGGTTAAATAAAAGACCTCTGTACAATGCCTTATGAAAAGTCCCTGAAGTGCATAGAGTGTCTTCAGGGACTTTTTCAAATTCCAGGGACATGGATCCTCATTGGGAACAGTGTCTTTTATGAAAAAACTCATTGCCTTCGACATCGAAACCACCGGACTGTATCCGGAACAGGGCGACAGGATTCTCGAGATCGGTGCTGTTCCCCTCATAGGCAATCAGGTCATGCTGGAGAATGGTTTCGAGGCACTCATCAATCCTGGTATGCACATCCCACCTGAAATAAGTAGGATAAACGGCATCACCGATGAGATGGTGCGAGATGCGCCTCCCCTGGAATCAGTTTTACCCAAATTTCTCGATTTCATCGGGGACCTGCCTCTCATAGCCCATAACGCTCCCTTTGACGTGGGGTTTATCTCATACTACATGGGGAAGGCAGGCACCCCTTTGCTGAAGAACCCCATCATAGATACCCTCGAGCTCTCGAGGAAGGCATTTTCCCACGCCAGAGCCCACAATCTCGATGCCCTTCTGGGCCGACTGCATATTGCGTATAACAGTGAGCAGAGGCATCGCTCCATCGGCGACGCATATCTCACCGCACTGGCATATCTCAGGCTCAACGCAATGCCCCCCCCTGCTAGATAAGTGCAATTCGTACATTTGGACATATTCAATTTAAAGCTCGACAATCAGCATTGTATCATACTATATTCAGTAAGGAAATTAAGCTTGTGCTAAATTGGCACATAACATATAATATTAGTAGTGTTATCAGATTCGGAGGAATAGCATGATACGTATATCAACCAAAGGTAGGTACGGAGCACGATTCATGCTCGAGCTGGCAATGCATTTTGGAGACAGCCCCATACTACTGAAGGACATCGCCCGGCGACAGGAGATATCTGAAGGTTACCTTCAGCATATCGTCGATGCTCTGAAAGGTGCAAGCCTTGTTATTTCAAGCCGTGTGGGACATGGGGGATATATCCTTTCAAAATCGCCGGATCAGATCACACTGTGTGATATCCTGAAAACTCTCGAAGGCTCCATCAACCTCGTTGAATGCATCGATAATCCCGATATTTGTAATCGGTCCCCCAACTGTACTACTCGCGATGTGTGGGGTGAGGTGAGCGTCAACTTCTCTCAATCCCTCCAGAGTATTACCCTGCAAAAAATGGTGGATATTAACAGGAATAAGGAGAGAAATGTCCTGCTCTATGAGATCTGATCGGAGCAAACAGCTGTTCATATAACCCCTGGAGTAATTGGCGTGATACCCCTGATCCCCTCAATAAACTGGTGTAAACGCAATATCGCCTTCCACCTTGTACACTGTTAATTTGTATACGGTACATGCTGCGAAAAAGACATCATGCATTTTAATCGTAAAGGATGAAAGCAAGGGATGAATCCAATCTATCTCGATAACGCTGCAACCACACAGGTTGATTCTGCAGTCATGGAGGCAATGCTCCCCTATCTCACAGACCTGTACGGCAATCCGTCGAGTATTCATACCATTGGTCAGCTGGCTCGCCGGGCAATTGAACAGACGCGGAATTCCATCGCTAAAAATATCGGTGCCTATCCGGATGAGCTTGTGTTTACAAGTGGCGGTACTGAAAGCAATAATCATGCGATACAGGGGGCGGCATTTGCACTGCGCGACAGGGGAAACCGGATTATCACCTCATCCGTCGAGCATCACAGCGTACTCAAAACCTGCCACTACCTTGAACGGAGAGGATTCGAGATCGTGTATCTCTCTGTCGATGGCAACGGTCTGGTGGACCCCGACGACGTGCAGCGGGCAATCAATGGACGAACTATACTCGTATCAATCATGCATGCAAACAACGAAATCGGTACTATTGAACCTGTTGAGGACATCGCTCGGATCACCAGTGAACATGGGGTGCTTTTCCATACCGATGCTGTTCAAAGTTTCGGACATGTGCCGATTGAGTTACACAATCCCGGCATCGATCTTTTAAGCGCATCCGCTCACAAGATTCACGGACCAAAGGGCGTCGGTCTGTTGTATATACGGCGCGGAACCCGGATTCACCCTTTCATACACGGGGGAAAGCAAGAGGATGGAAGACGTGCGTCCACACACAACGTACCAGGCATAGTGGGTTTTGGTAAATCAGTGAGCATTGCAATCGAACATATTGAGCGCATTCGGCGGAAGATCACAGGTCTCAGAGACAAACTCATCCAGGGTATCATAAACCACATACGTGAGGTGCGGTTAAACGGGCATCCTTCAAAAAGGCTCCCCAACAATGTTCATGTTTCCTTCCGCGGTGTGGACGGTGAATCACTGCTCTTGAGCCTCGATATGTCAGGAGTAGCCTGCTCCACCGGGTCAGCGTGCAGTTTCGCGACACTCGAACAGTCCCATGTGCTCCAGGCAATCGGACTCGACGAGGGGATGGCAATTGGTTCTATGCGATTCTCCCTGGGGAGATTCAATTCTGAGGATGATATAGACCGGGTTCTTGAAATTTTGCCAGGCATTGTTGATCGTCTCCGAAGCGTGTCATCCTTTCATAGTAACAATCAAGGGTAAGCAAGGATGAAAACAAAGGTTCTCGTCGCCATGAGCGGAGGAGTTGATTCATCTGTTAGTGCTGCGCT
>JAGLSF010000087.1 GCA_023136305.1 Spirochaetota bacterium | reverse complement strand
TTGTGACCACGTCATAGGGAACGCTCGCCACATCCTTTGCCCTATCCGGGAGGGGTCTAAGTGCCCTGAAAGGCCTGATCACTGCCATATGTCTTCTCCCCTGCTTCTGCTTGTTCTCCCGAAACAATCTGGATCACCTTGAAGTGCACCCAGAGGTCTTCCCTATCTCTCAATGCTCTGTTGCACAGTGGGAAAACGGCTGAGCATAATCGCCTCCACGGGAAGGGGAAATCTGTCCCCCAGCTCGAGCTCCGTGATCGATTTTGATCGTTCCCTGCCGGCTGTGCTTGCGGAAATGATTCCGATCCGCACATCCTCCCGCGCATACTGAGCATCCACGTATGCCATGCCGATTTGAATCCCTTCACCATTCACCGCACAGCTGGTCACGTGGCCGATTATCCGCTGCGAGCGTCCGCTCACGACGATATCGCCGGGCTTTGCGATGCGCACGCCCCTGGAGAACATTCTGAATCGCCCGACTGCCATCTTCGACGCGCGCGTCTTCTGTAAAAGGGCGTTTCTCCCGATGAAGAAGGCCTTGTGAAACTTCACGTACGGCCCGAACCCCGCCTCGATGGGTGATATGTTGTGTGGGCCCGCAAGCTCATGTCCATGCAGGGGCAGCCCCGCCTCTGTGCGCAGCGAATCACGGGCTCCAAGACCAACGGGCATCAAACCGAACCGCTTCCCCGCGTCCAGGACGAGGCTCCATAAACGGGGTGCATCCACGGGATGCACGAAGAGCTCATAGCCGAATTCCTCTCCCGTATACCCGGCTCTGGAGACGATGATATCCATGCCGTCGAGCTCAGTTTCAATGAACCGCATCTTCTGGAGCCGGTGCAGTCGGCGCCGCTCAACTTCCACACGGGCAAGTTCGCTCAAAACATTGAGCGACTCCGGTCCCTGGACGGCGATATCGATGAGGGCCTCATCTTCGGGCATCTTCTTTCCCTTCAGGTCCCGGATGGTGACCTCGGAGGGAATTTCTTTGAGGGGTGCTTCCCTGTCGATCATGACCTCTCGAGCGTTGACCGACAAAAGCCATGCGAGATCAATCTCGGTGTTGGCCGCATTGACCACAACCATGTATCGTTCATCGCTTCGTTTGTAGATCATTATGTCGTCGATGACATTGCAGTCTATATCGAGCAGGTATCCGTACTGGGACTCCCCAGATTCGATCCAGTGAACATAGTTGGAGCTTACGGTGTCGAGAAACTGCGCCGCATACTCTCCCGAAACCTCGAACACTCCCATGTGGGATATATCGAAGAGCCCAGCCTTCTCCCGCACTGCCCGGTGCTCCTCGATGATGCTCTCGTACCGAACGGGCATCTCCCATCCTGCAAAGGGGACCATGCTCGCCCCGAGCCCGATGTGCTCGTCATGGAGAATGCTTTTTTCCAATTCAGTGTTGAAAAAGCTGCCGGCTTCTTCGGTGCTCTTCGCCTTCTTATTCACACCAGCTGCATGTAATGCGGCCGCTTCTGCGGCGGGCTGGGTCTCAGCCCTCATGATTGAAAAGACCCTCTTATCCTCCCTGGTCCCGGAATAGTCGATCCGGCTCTGGCCGATGAAATAGGGCTTGGTAATGTCGAAGAGTTCCGGACTTTCCTTGAAAAGAAGCTGTGCATCGCTGTGCTGTTCACAGTGAGGGATCTCGATGCTCTCTGGAGAAAGAGTCTCGATCTCTTTCACGATATGCTCTCCCTCTTCTTCTGTCATGTCGTTCAAACTGCGAACCACGACAGGACCGTCGACTTTCCTGAATACATCCTCAATGTCAAAGGCAACATACCCATCGGACAGTCCCCTGAACCACAACAGAAGCCTCTCCAGGGCATCTCTCTCGCACAGCACAAGAAAACATTGGCTGTACGACCGGTGAGCGTTCACACGGCAGATGACAACAGGGGCAATCAATTTTCCATCCCCACCCAGGAGAAGCGCCGCGCGTGTTTCACCAATCTTCATCATCGTGATCTTCCGGGTCGATACACACTCCATAAACAGTATCGCCCGTTTCCCCTCCACCTCGATGACTGTCATTTGGGAAAGAGAAAGTCCTTCAGGGCGGGTGCCGGAGATCCGTTCCGGCAGGCTGCGGCGGTGGTCACGTGAAGAGGTGGTGGGCATGCTTTCATGGGGATAACCGAGAACCTCTGCCTGACCCTCTGAAACGAGACCTTCGGCCAGGTGTCGCACCCTCTTCCGCACCTCTTCCAGGACGCCGAGCTCCACCTTGCCCCTCGGAAGTGTGCCCATCAGACCGATGTAACTGAAGGGATTGATGCTCTTCAGGAGATGTGCGATGATTTCACCGAGCTCTTCGATGCCCTTCCTGGTTATTTTCCGCTGTGTTATCCAGGGCGTTCCCATACGAACGCCGCTCGTCTCCGCGGTAATCAGATCACCCGGGATGGTATTTTTATTGGCGACGATTCCACATAGATCGAGGACCCGCACAGCAGTATCACCCCTCAGGGGGTAACCGCTCTTCGTGGGCAGGTCGTTTAGATCCACGAGCAGGAGATGGGTGTTGGTTCCGCCGTAGGCAAGCTTCAGGCCATTCTTTTGCAGAACCCCACCGAGTAACTTCGCGTTCTCGACGATACACCGCTGTACCTCTCTGAACTCCCCACCCATAGCGATCTTGAACGCCACGGCCATGGCGGCAAACTTGTTCACGTGCGGTCCACCCTGCTCCCCGGGGAAAACGGCCTGATCGATGCGCTCCGCATATTCGCGCTTCGTGGTCATGATGATCGCTCCGCGGGGACCGAAAAGCGTCTTGTGTGTGGTGCACACGGTCACGTCTGCATAATCGATGGGATTGGGGTAGACCCCTGCGACCACGAGCCCTGCCGGATGGGAGATGTCCGCAAGGAGTATTGCATCCACGCTATCGGCGATCTCCCTGAACCTCTTCCAATCCGGTGCCCAGGGGTAAGCAGTATATCCCGCGATGATCAGCTTCGGATGGTGTTCCTCCGCCAGTTTTGCAATTTCGTCGTAATCGAGCACACCCGTTTTGCCGCTTACCTCGTAGGAAACGATCCTGTAGCTCTTCCCGGAACGGTTGAACTCACTCCCGTGGGTAAGATGACCGCCGTGCATGAGAGACAGGCCCATCACGGTCTCACCTGGCTTGACAAAGGTATCGTAGACCACGGTGTTGGCAATCGAACCGGAGAGGGGCTGAACATTCACAGAGATGTTTGAGGGAGGATTCTGCGGTGTTGCGAAAAGGGCTGCCGCCCGCCTTCCCGCTATTGCCTCGATGAGATTTGCATACTCGCAGCCCTTGTAGAATCTCCGGTCCGCATAGCGGCGATAGCGTGTCAATTGTACATCCATATCAGAAAGGTCATCCACATCCTCCCCCTCCATCATGCTCGGCGTGTACCCCTCCGCATAGATGTTGCTGAACGCCGAGCCGAGGGCCTCAAGCACGGGAGCCGGACAGATGCTTTCGGAGGGAATGAGGATGATCTTCCCTGCCTGACGAGCCTCCTCGAGCTCGATCAGCCGTGTAATGTCAGGATCTACTTCGGGTAATTTTGTTCCGAACACTGCTTCTGCGTACGTTCGTTTTGCCACCTTTGTTCCTACTCAGATGAATCGATCTATCCGTGTTTCTTTACAAACTCCTTCATGAACCCAGTAACTGTTTCGACATCTTGGAAAAAAATTGTCATTATAGGAACGATTTTGAATGAAAAGATAGAAACGATCTGGATTTTAACTCGTAGCCAAGGAATCAGGACAGTAGAAAACCTCACCAGTACTTACTATATAAAAAACCATAAAAGTAGTCAAGTACAATATCCCTGATGTTTACTAATTGTATTTAATTATAGATACATTATTACATGAAATAGAAAAAATATGAATAGAATTACGAATATAGTATTTTATTGGTTATCCCAGCTCCCAGCAGAGTGCCATACTGCCATATGGTTCCTGTCAACCTCCGCAAGATACTCTGGAAAGTACTTTTCATAGAAGCCGATGTCGAGATGGTGGATCTGAGCAAGTATCGGGATGAACATGGCGTTTTCATACTTCGGCATTCTTCCATAGTTTTCGTATATGTAAGAGCAAAAGGCTTTTGTAGCCTCCACAATTTCGTTATAAAACTCCGGCACCGGGAGATTGTATCCCTTTTTTGTGTATATACCCCGGTCTCCCCACTTGATATCAGCGATCTCCATAACAGCCCGCTCTGGATTTCTGTAGGGTGGGCAGTGTCCCTCCAGCACTCCATCTATACCCACCGGATTTACCATCGCTCTCGGGTAGGACTTTGCTTTCGGTTCTTCAAACCTCATCCCCAGTGCCTTCATTACTGTCATGAGGTCTATCGTGTGCATCATGAAGGAACCGAGCCCCATTGCTGTAGCTGCGAGAGAGAGGTTCTGCATTGCCATGCCCGCTTCGAGATTACACAGCCACGGCAGCATCGCCTCGTACTGAGCAATCGTCATTACAGGACCGTTCAACAATCCGCTCCCTATCCATTTATCTACTCCGGCAGGCCGATCCTCCACCTCATCCCACAGCTGCCATCTGAACTGTGCGAGCCCTGTAAAGAGAAGGTTGATATACTCCCTCGTGGTGTCTGCTATCGGTATGAAAAGTGTAGTTCCCGGGAGGCTGACCATGCTTTCGAATGCTGATCCGATAGCCTCCCTCGGGATATCGATTCTCCCCTCTTTCAACTTCACCACGTTCTGCCTGTAATCAAGCAGGATCTTTTCCCTATCCTCAACTGATCGTATTCTCACCCGCTCCCTGGGAATGATCTCTTCTGTCGAAGCAGCATTATAATAGAACACACCCTCGTCGTTCGTGAAGAAGAGGTGCATCGTGAGGGAAGCGCACGGACTTGCTGCGGTTCTTCCAATCACAGTGAGGTGCCCAAGGAGGTGACGTATCTCCTCAACAGTGACACCGGTTATCCCGCTCGAGGAGAAGCAGAGTATTGCGGTTTCCAGCTCTGTAAGAGGAACAGTCTTCTCCTCGGATTTATACTGAAGACCGGCACGTCTTGAGGGAAGTGTTCCGCCCTGAGGAAATCTCCTCGTCCGTCTGGTGAACATGGTTTGAAAAAGAGGCCTATCAAATGCTAATGACATGATTGAACACCTCACTTATTTGGACTCAAGCTATATCTTCGGAAAATCTCGCCGTAGACGCCGCTTTCTTTGATCTCCCTGAGGCCTGAGTTGAAGTGATGGGCTAGTGCTGAAATATCTTTTTGAAATGCCACATAGAGCGTTCTCGGAATTCCATATCCTTGAGCACTGTCGATCCCTTTAATGTGCATCCGCTTCATCAGATAGGCAGCAACACCGTGATCCATCAGTGCGAGAGAAAACTCATCCTGCAGGAGACCATTGAGGAGGCCTTCGCTGCTTTCTCTCTCAACCTTACACGAGTAGCTGAGACTATCAATAGCAGGACCATAGCTATAGCCGGAGAGCACCCCGATTTTCAGTTTACGAAGCCGTGGGACCAGTTGGGCGGCGCCGTCGAGGTCTATTTCGAATCCGTCCCTTTTGAAAAACAGTGTGCTTGCAGTTCTCAATCGCTCCGAGAAGAGAAACCGCCTTGTTCGTTCCGGAGTTCGTGTGATCTGGAATATCCCGTCTACCTTCCCATTCGCCATCATGGCCATACATTCGTCCCAAGCGTAGAGACTCGTTTCAGCTGAGATGCCGTGAACCTTCAATGACTCGGTGATTACATCATGATCGACTCCAATGATTCTTCCGTTCTCCTCAAACTGGTACGGAGGATATGGATCGGCAACGAGTTTCACAGTCACCATTTCTAATGTCCGCAGGCTTTCGCCAGATCGATAAGCTTTGGATGCACCACTTCACCATCCTTGGTAACAGGCTTACCATCGCAGGTGACCGAGCTCTCCAGGCAGATGCCGTCGATATGAGATGAAGCAACACGCGGTTCACCGCCCGAGTACATGGGGCCCTGATAGCCGAATCCCCACTCGCTACACCCCCAAACCCGCTCATCTTCTGTTGTTGAGAAGCCGAGCCTAGCATTGGGATTGAATCCGTAACACACATGAGCAGCAATGTACATATTGGGGTCGTTCAGTTTCTCGAACCATCTCCTGACGATATCAGCCTCTCTTGCGCCGCATATCTCTTTTATCCGACCCTTCACCACCTCATAAACTACGGGCTCTGAAACCATGCCGATGTCCGCTTCGCCACCGCCGGATATGGCTCCGTCGAAAACGAGCCTTCCGTTTATGGTCTCCTCCTTCGGCGCCCATCCGATCTGTCCGGTGAGAAAATGCCCTCCCGGTGTCTCAGCGATATGTTCGTTGGCAAAGGGACGTTTCGGATCGTTCTCAAACTCGACTTCAGTACCGGCCTTATTCGTCATGCGTACACTCTTTGCCTTTTTTGTGATCTCAACTACTTTCTCCTGAAAGGCGATCTGGGCATCGATGTCCACTTCACCAATACAGCGGATAAGCTGATCCGTCGACAAGCCGCCGAGCATGAGGTTCCTCGTTCGCCCGTTGGTGACCGCATTCTGCCAGGGTGTTCCATAGAGAAGCCACTGGTTGTTGAGTTCAATCCATGCGTCGGCTTCGGGGCAGGCAGCGATAAGCGGTCTTGGTAGATAGGGATCGGTCGCTTTTCCGTATCCCTTGGGTGTGGTATGCCAGGCGACCATGACCTTAGCGCCAAGCGCCTCGCCAGCCTTTGCCATTTCTTCGGCAACCCTGAAATCGCTGACCGAATCAATGGTAATGAGCAGGTTCTCACCTTCCTTGATCCGCAGTATCTCCCTCACCGTCTTATAGGCAGCTTTGAAGAGTTCGAGATCTTTCATAGTTGGCATGATACGTCCTCCATTATTCATGAAATATCATCTGCACTGCACAAACAATCTGATCATTGTAGGATTTGAAAACAGTGATTTCTCTATGCCTGCTTAAACCGTTTTCTCATAAAAAATCTTCGAAAGTATGGTGCAAGACCCTCGGGAAGGAATACAATGACGACGATGAAAATGAGACCGTATGCGATGCGAAGATACCTCTCAATGGCAACGAGAAGCTCAGGTACGAGAATAACGAAGAGGGCTCCAAGAATAGGGCCGTAAAAGATCCTGCTGCCACCGATGAGGGGTATGAAGAAGATGTATACCGTCGTGAACACCTCGATATCCACCGAAGAAATGAACCCGGTGTAGCTCACATACATACCGCCGCCGATCCCGGAAATGAACCCGGCAATACTGTAGGCGAGGATCTTATACCTTTTCGTGTCTATGCCCACTGCCTGTGTGAGCCTGTCATTCTCCGAGATGAGAGTGAATATTCTGCCGGTCTTCGTCTCCATAATCCAGAAGAAGAAGGTTGCAATCGTGGCGGTCACCAGAACAATAAGTATATAGATATTCTTGTAGCTGATAAACTCTGACAGACCACCAAAATAGAGTCCGCTTCTTCCTCCCGTAAAATCACGCAGGGCATCGATCAGTCTGGGAAAGAGTATTGCGAGGAGGAATGATGCCATGCTCACATAGAAACCCCGTGCTCTGATGGTCGCAAGAAATACGAAAACCCCGACCACGGCGGCCGCAGCGGCGCTGATCATCATGGATCCAAACAGTGACCATCCCAACAGCTCGGTGAGCATGATCGTTCCATATGCACCAATAGCCATGGTGACTGAATACCCGAAAAACGGTTGTCCGCACTGAAAGTAGAGAAACCAAGCAACATAACCCTGGATGAGGAATAGGTATACGAATCCGGCTACTTCCTGAAGGTACCCTCCCCTCAGCACGAAGAGAAGCGGGATGAGAAGAATCACGGAAGTGCCTATTTTCTCATAGCGATCGTTCACTACCCAATATCCCCTTTGGCGCGATG
>JAGLSF010000086.1 GCA_023136305.1 Spirochaetota bacterium | reverse complement strand
CACACGTCTAGCGTTGCCCACGAGTTCCGGATCGATATGCTCGTAGGTCTCCGGGTCCTTCATCACTGCATCAACGTGAATACCACCCTTGTGGGCAAAGGCGCTCTCACCGACGAAGGGCAATTTCAGGTCATGGGTCAGGTTTGTGAGCTCACTGATGTACCGGGATACGCTGGCAAGGTTGCGCAGGTTTTCATCGCTTACGCAGTCAATGCCCATCTTGAGCTTCAGTATGGGAATGATCGAGCAGAGGTTCGCATTGCCGCAGCGTTCACCGTAGCCGTTGAAGGTGCCCTGCACATGTACAGCGCCCTGATTCACCGCTTCAATGGTGAGGGCCACTCCCACGCCGCTGTCGTTGTGGGCATGAATACCGAGCGGACAGTCGATGTGCTTTTGCACCTCCTTGAAAATCGGTTCGAGTTCATGGGGGAGGGTGCCTCCGTTCGTGTCGCAGAGCACGATTATATCAGCCTTCCCCCTGGCAGCAGCCTCGAGGGACTCGAGAGCATAGGAGGGGTTTTTCTTGTATCCGTTAAAAAAGTGTTCGGCGTCATAGATGACCTCGAGACCCCGTGATTTGAGATAGGTTACGGACTCCTCGATCATGGCCAGGTTCTCTTTGAGTGTTACACGGAGCGCCTCCTTCACGTGCAGATCCCAGGTCTTTCCGAATATGGTGGCCACAGGCGTGCCTGCGTCAGTAATAGCCTTGAGGTTGGGATCATGCTCCGGCTTGTTTCCCGAACGCCTTGTACTGCCGAAGGCGGTTATTTTTGCCTGCTTCAATGGTACTTTCTTTATCTTCTTGAAAAAAGCGATATCCTTTGGGTTGGAGCCTGGCCATCCCCCCTCGATGTAGTGTATCCCGAAATCGTCGAGTGCCTTCGCGACGCGTACCTTGTCCTCGCTGGAGAAAGTTATCTTTTCACCCTGTGTTCCGTCACGGAGAGTTGTGTCAAATAGCTGTACCATGACCTGACCTCATTTCTCCTGATTGTAGAGGATCTTGTTGATCGCGTTGAGAAGCGCGTGGGCGGATGCTTCGATGACATCCGTTGCCACACTGTACCCCCTGTATATTTTGTCATCCCTCGAGACAGAAATGGTTACGCCTCCCATTGCATTCTTGCCGTGAGTCACCGCATTGATGGAATAATTGATAAGCTTGGTGGGTGTGTTCGTAATACGTTCTATGGCCTTGTACACGGCATCAACCGGTCCGTCACCGGTAGCTGCTTCCTCAAAATACTCTCCGTTCTTCTTCAGCTTCACAGTGGCAGTAGGAATGACATTGTTGCCTGTCACCACGCTGAAGTACTCGAGAGAGAAGATTTCGGGGAGAATGCTGAGCTCCTCCTCAACGAGTGCGTAGAGGTCCTCATCGAAAACCTCCCGTTTCTTGTCAGCCACCTCGAGAAACCGCTCGTATATCTTGTCAAAATCCTTTTTCTCGAGCGTGTAGCCGAGGTCCTTTAAACGGGCAGCAAGCCCGTGTTTCCCCGAATGGCGTCCTAAAACGAGGGTTGATCTCTGCCGCCCGATAGACTCGGGCCGCATAATCTCGTAAGTCGTGTGATGCTTGATCATACCGTCCTGATGAATGCCAGCCTCATGGGCAAAGGCATTTTCCCCCACAATCGCTTTATTGGGTTGTACGTGGATACCGGTAAAATTGATCAGGGTCTTGCTGAGCTGGTATATGTATTCGGACTTGATGTTCGTCTCGAACTTGTAATTGTCCTTTCTTGTGCTCAGGGACATCACCACCTCTTCGTAGGAGGCGTTGCCGGCACGCTCGCCGAGCCCGTTTATAGCCACTTCAGCCTGGCGTGCACCTGCCCTGAAGGCTTCAAGGGTGTTGGCAGTGGCAAGGCCCAGATCGTTGTGGCAGTGAACACTGATGATCGCGGCATCGATGTTCTTTACGTTCTCCTTTAGAAAGCATATCAGTTCTCTGAACTCTCCAGGTGTTGTATAGCCGACTGTATCGGGAACGTTGATGGTGGTTGCACCTGCCTCGATAACGGCGGTGTAGATCTCTTTGAGAAATCCCCAGTCGCTGCGCGTCGCATCCTCTGCGGAAAATTCAACATCAGGAACGAGCGACTTGGCAAGAGCGACCGCATCGACCGCAAGCTTCAGGACCTCATCCTTTGATTTCTTGAGCTTGTGGGTCATGTGAATGTCCGATGTGGCAATAAACGTATGTATACGCCGATTCTTGGCCGGCTTGATAGCCTCGAAGCAGGACAAAATGTCCTTTTCCAAAGCTCGGGCCAGCCCTGCAATGACCGGGCCGCGTACCTTCTCTGCAATGCGATTGACACCCTCAAACTGTTTCGGTGATGATATGGGAAAACCCGCTTCTATGATATCGACACCGCTCCTTGCAAGTATCTTCGCTACTTCGATCTTCTGTTCCACACTCATGCTTGCACCGGGCGATTGCTCACCATCGCGCAGTGTTGTATCGAAAATGTAGATTTTATCCATTTGACTTAACCCTCCCCTTTATGATGCCCCTGCTGATCGAGGCCCTTCCTGTTCGGGCAATTTCCAGTATGCCGTAGGGCCTCAGAATGTTGATAAAAGCTCCGATCTTCTCTGAAATACCGGTTGCCTCCAGGGTAAGAGTGTCATGGGAAATATCGACGACTTTTCCCTTGAAAACCTCCGCAATCTGAAAGATCTCCTGTTTCAGGGAAGGCTGTGCCTTCACCTTGACGAGTATGAGTTCACGGTGAACAGCGGGCAGGCTCGAGAGGTCCCATACTTTGATCACATCGATGAATCGGTTGAGCTGCTTCTGTATCTTTTCCAGTACCTGTTCATCGCCCTTGACAACAATGGTCATGCGGGAGTATTCGGGGTTTTCAGTTTCTCCGACTGAGAGCTCAGAGATGTTGTACCCCCGACCGCTGAAAAGTCCGGCTATGTGTGCCAGAACACCGCTCTTGTTCTCAACCACTGTCGCAATGGTGTACTCTTTTTCCATGGTATCCCCCAATTTACCAATTAAGGTGACGGCTCACTTAATTACGGGGACATGTCCCCATTATTACCCTCCATTAGGCGAGCAGGTATTTCTCCGCATCCTCTTTACTGCTGATCATCGTGTGAATGGGCGCCCCGGCCGGAACCATGGGAGTCACGTTCTCCTCGGGACAGACGATGAAATCCATGATGACCGGTTTGTCGACCCTGATTGCCTCTTTGAGTGCACCTTCCACATCTTCCTTCTTCTGTATCCGCATACCGACAGCAAAGTAGGATTCTGCAAGTTTGACGAAGTCGGGCACGTAGGGCGGACACTGCGGACCGGGATTACAGCACACTTCGGGACACCGTTTATCTCTCTTCAGACAGGTGGCAGAATAACGTTTGTCAAAGAAGAACTCCTGCCACTGCCTGACCATACCCAGATACCCGTTGTTGAGAATGGCGACCTTGATGGGGAGCTGATTCTGGGTGATGGTCGCGAGCTCCTGAATATTCATCTGAATGCTGCCGTCACCTGCAATATCGATGACCGTTGCCTCAGGATTGGCGAGCTGTGCGCCGATCGCTGCGGGAAGTCCATATCCCATGGTTCCCAGTCCTCCCGAGGTGATAAACTGTCTTGGCCGTATATATTTGAAGAACTGGGCAGCCCACATCTGGTTCTGTCCCACCTCGGTCGTGATAATGGCGTTTCCTTCAGTGACGCGGTACAGTTGTTCTATTACATACTGCGGGTGCAGAAAACCGTCGTTGTCTTCGTATGTGAGGGGATGCGACTTTTTCCAGTCCTCGATCTCCTTGAGCCACTTCTTGATGTCGAGCGCTTTTGCGTATTTGAGCATTTCTCGCAGAATGTGTTTGGCATCTCCCACCACGGGAATATCTATGACAACGTTCTTGCTGATGGATGCCGGGTCGATGTCAATGTGAATAAACTTCGCATTAGGAGCGAACATGGAAAGCTTGCCAGTGACGCGGTCATCGAAGCGTGACCCTATGGCGATGAGAAGATCGCACTTATCAACTGCATAGTTCGCCGCTTTCGTTCCATGCATGCCAAGCATGCC
The DNA here is from genome assembly GCA_023136305.1 of Spirochaetota bacterium. GTDB lineage: Bacteria > Spirochaetota > B62-G9 > B62-G9 > DRHN01 > JAGLSF01. The sequence goes on along the minus strand of JAGLSF010000086.1, from coordinate 3,871 downwards.
GAGGAACTCGGGTTCGTTGCCGGGAAAACCACCCATGCCCATGAGCGTGAGTGTAACCGGTATCCCGGTCTTTTTCACAAAGGCTTTGAGTTCCTCCGATGCCCCGGAGGTGATGATCCCGCCGCCTGCGTAGAGCACAGGGCGCTTTGATTCACCGATTGCTTCCATAACACGTTTGATCTGTCGAGCATTGCCCTTCACTTTGGGCTCGTAGCCTGGAATCTTTATCTCTTCGGGATACTCAAAATCGAGCTCTGACACGGTAACATCCCTTGGCAGGTCCACCACAACCGGACCCGGCCTGCCTGTGCGTGCGACGTAGAAGGCCTGCTTGAGTATGATCAGAAGCTCTGCGGGGTCTTTTATAATGAAGCTGTGTTTTGTAACAGGCCGTGTGATGCCGGTGGTGTCAGCCTCCTGGAAGGCATCGTTGCCTATGAGGGCAGTCGGGACCTGACCCGTCAATGCAACCACGGGAATGGAGTCCATATATGCCGTGGCCAGGCCTGTGACAATATTGGTGGCTCCCGGACCGCTCGTCACGACGCAGACGCCGGTCTTGCCGGAGCTTCGTGCATAGCCATCTGCAGCATGAATGGCGCCCTGCTCATGTTTGGTGATTACCATATTGAACCTCTTATCGCCATAGAGCGCATCGAACAGGGGAATAACCACCCCCCCGGGAATTCCGAACAGGGTGTCCACCTTCTCTCGATGGAGTACTTCGAGGATTGCCTGAGCTCCAGTCATTTTCATTGTATGCTCCTCCTGCAGGTACCAATCTGCATTGATGTTAAATGCCTGCAAACATGCAGCATCATACGTGTACAGGTGCTGAAACCTCTGTCAAAGAGGAAAAACTGCTCCCTCAGCTGCCGAGCTTACAAGCTTCGAGTATCGGTACATGTACCCACTGTCTATACCCGGTTTTCTCTCACCCTTCTGTTTAATCGATTCCAGCCTCTGCTCTATTTCTCTATCATCCAGCTTCAGGGTGAGCCTTTTATCTGAAATATTGATCTCTATACGATCACCTTCATGAATCGCGGCGATGGGTCCGAAAGTGGCCGCTTCAGGAGAGATATGTCCGATTGAAGCCCCCCGTGTTGCACCTGAAAACCTTCCATCCGTGATCAGCGCGACCGATTTATCCAGACCCATACCGGCTATGGTGGATGTGGGTGTCAGCATCTCCCGCATACCAGGGCCGCCCTTTGGTCCCTCATATCGGATCACGATCACGTCACCTTCTCTGATGTGGCCGCCAAGTATGGCATCGACCGCATCCTCTTCTGATTCGAAGATCCGTGCCGGTCCTTCGTGAACCATCATTTCTGGAACAACAGCCGCGCTCTTGACGATGCATCCCTCTGGAGCCAGGTTCCCCTTGAGCACGGCCAGGCCGCCGAAAGCATGCCTCGGTGATTCGATCGGTGTGATGACATCATGGTTTTTTACCGGATGGTCCCTGATGATCTCACCGAGTGTGCGCCCGGTTACCGTCTTCTGTTGTGTGTTGAGGTGTTTCCCCTTGGAAAGCTCATGCATGACAGCAGTAATCCCGCCTGCCATGTGCAGGTCTTCCATGTGATCGGGGCCTGCTGGTGCGAGGTTGCACAGATGGGGCACACTCTCGCTTACACGGTCGAAATCGTCGAGCGAGATCTTCACACCGCCGTAATAGGCAATTGCCGGAAGATGCAGCGCAGTGTTGGTAGACCCGCCAACAGCCATGTCGAGGGTGATGGCGTTGTAAAATGCCTCCCTGGTCATGATATCACGGGGACAGAGGTCATCCTCCACCCGCGCCATGATCGTGACCCCTGCTTCCTTTGCAAGCCTGTACCGGTCGGAATAGACTGCAGGTATGGTCCCATTGCCCGGTAATCCCATGCCCAGTGCCTCGGTAAGACAGTTCATGGAATTGGCCGTGTACAGCCCTGCACAGCTTCCAGCACCGGGGCAGGCACAGGCTTCAATCAGATCGAGTTCATCCTGCTTGATCTTTCCCGCTTGGAATGCACCCACCGCCTCGAATACATTGTCCACGCCGAGTTTCTCCCCCCGGACATCACCGGCAAGCATGGGTCCTCCCGACGCGATGATGGTGGGAATGTTTAATCTCATTGCTGCAATGAGCATCCCCGGTACGATCTTGTCGCAGTTCGTGATCATGACAAGACCGTCGAAGGGTGTTCCCATGGCTACAACCTCGATGGAATCGGCGATAAGTTCGCGGGAACCGAGGGAGTACTTCATCCCGGTGTGGTCCATTGCAAGGCCGTCGCAGATCCCGATAGTACCGAACTCCATGGGTGTGCCGCCGGCACTCCTGATGCCAGCCTTTACCGCATCAGTGATGATGTTCAGGTGCATATGCCCCGGTATGATCTCGCTGGCAGAGTTCACCACACCGATCAGGGGCCTCTCAATCTCATCTTTGGTAAGCCCCAGCGCGTAGAGCAGTGACCGATGGGGCGCCCGTGCAATTCCCTTCTTCATTAGGTCGCTTCTCATGACTCCTCCAGATGTACTAAAATAATAAAAAAACCCGCTGTAGGCAGCGGGTTCTATTGACACAGAGACCGCTGCCTACATGAATCCAAGGAGTACTACAATAAGGCTAAGGATAATGATGATCATGCTCTGTATGGCAGCAGGCAGTGCGGTCGGAACGTCTGTGGTGAAACAGATTGTTTTCATATACGTTTGAAAAAAAACTGATTATTTGATACAGTGCTTTTCAGGTACACCATTCAGGTTTAGATTAAGATACCCCGATTGATTTTTTTGTCAAGGGAAAAAATGCTATGGTAAGAAAGGGGAGTGGAAGCAGGATGTATGATGTGCTTGGTGTCGGCTGCAATGCTGTTGACTATCTCTGCCCCATGGATCGCTATCCCATTGAAGATGAGAAGATGCAGGTCGAGCGAATCGAGATGCAGGGTGGCGGGAATGTCGCCACCGCACTCGTTGCTGTGGCACGACTGGGGGGAAGGGCAGCCTTTCACACCGTGATCGCTGCGGATCATAATACGGAGGGCATACTGGCCTCCTTCAAACGGGAAAAGGTGAATACTGATCATCTGATCATCAAAGACGGAAACAATCCTCTTGCGGTTATACTCATCAACCGATCAATCGGCTCAAGAACGATCATGTATTCCAAGAGGAATGTTCCGACCTTTCAGCCGGATGAGATACATGGGGAGCTCATCCAGCATGCGAAAGTACTGCTCATCGATTTCTACTTTCCCGAAGCCTCTCTTACGGCATCGAAGATTGCGCGATCATTGCATATACCCGTGGTGGTGGATGCTGAGAAACCGTCGCCCCTTGCCGGACAGATACTTGGCAACTGTACCCATGTCATCGCTTCCCGGGGGTTCGTGCTGCATTTTACCGGCATGGACCAAAACACCGATGAACACGCCCTGCTTGAAGAGTTTTCCCTTCGTTTGGAAAGCCCCTTTGTCTGTATTACCTTCGGAGAGAGGGGTGCACTGGCTATCGATCGGGCGACAAACAGGACCTTCCGGCAGGAAGCATTCAAAGTTGACACGGTTGACTCAACGGGGGCAGGTGATGTGTTTCACGGTGCCTTCGCCTATTTCTTGTCCAGGGAATTTACACTCGAGAAGGCCACCCTATACGCTGCCGCCTGTGCAGCCTGTAAGTGCAGGCAGATCGGCGGTCGCAGCGGTATTCCCACACTTGATGAACTGGAGCAGTTTATGGAGGAGTATACTGATTGACCGCAAGAAAGATTTTACCTACTTTTCAATCAGGTGAGGGGACATTTTTTTAAAAAGGTCATAGCGCGGCCGCTGGCAGGCTTTCGCCTTCGTGGCTCCGCCTGCACTTGTACTTC
>JAGLSF010000085.1 GCA_023136305.1 Spirochaetota bacterium | reverse complement strand
CGCTACGCTAGGTCGAGTTTCCAACCTGTCAATATAAAACTGATAAATCTGTTTAAATAAGCATAGTGCTGGCGAACTTCTATGGAATTCAAAGAAAAAATTCACTTAGCACATATGTTTTCTGTTCCATAATAGTATATTAAAAAATAGAAGTTCGCCCTAATAATTTCCCCGGCAGTCTCCGCCAATTGATTTTTACTCCCGGCCTTGACCCCCTGTCGGGATTCGGTTATTCTAGGTATACTTATGTCCGTGCCAGAAAAAATGAAGAGAACAGGTGAGGCGTTGTGGGAAATCCCCACATCCTACAAAGCGGGTATGCGCGTCCCCGCTCGAATATACGCAACAGAAAGACTCTTGACAGACATGGACGAGGGAGTCATTGAGCAGATCACCAACGTGGCAACACTTCCGGGTATTTTGGACTATGCCTTCTGCATGCCCGATGGACACTGGGGTTACGGATTCCCCATCGGGGGAGCAGCCGCATTTGACCTAGAACAGGGCGTCATATCACCGGGAGGGATCGGTTTTGATATCAACTGCGGTATGCGCCTCGTCAAGACCGATCTGCAATTCGATGAGGTCAAGCAGCATCTCCACACCCTGATCGATCGGCTCTTTCAGCGAATACCAGCCGGCGTGGGTTGCCGGGGGACCCTTCAGATTTCCAGGGACGATTTCAGAAATCTTATTGAACAGGGAGCCGCCTGGTGTCTCAAAGCCGGATACGGCCTCCCTGGCGATCTGAGACGCACGGAGGAGGGAGGCTGTATGCGCGGTGCTGACAGCACAAAGGTCAGTGAAACCTCCATCGAGCGGGGGTACAGGCAGGTCGGTACGCTGGGATCGGGAAATCACTATCTCGAGATACAGGTCTTAAAACCGGAAAATATATTCGACCATGAGCTTGCGGGGTCCTTTGGCATCAACATCCCCAATCAGGTAATGATTATGTTTCACTGCGGTAGCAGGGGTTTCGGGCATCAGGTAGCAACGGATTATGTCAAGCTCTTCCTCGAAAGAATGAACAGCCGCTATAAACTCGATGTCAAGGACAGAGAGCTTGCCTGTGCACCCTTCCGTTCCCAGGACGGACAGGACTACTTTGCAGCCATGAAGTGTGCAGTAAACATGGCATATGCGAACCGTCAGGTGATACTGCATCGAATTCGTGAAGTGTTCTCCGATGTCTTTCACCGCTCACCTGAGGATCTCGGAATGGAACAGATATACGACGTGGCCCACAACACGGCAAAGCTGGAACGGCACATGCTACACGGCAACGAGCGCGAAGTGCTGATACACCGCAAGGGGGCAACGCGTGCCCTAGGACCAGGCGGGTTCGATTTACCGCCGGAATACAGCACAACCGGGCAGCCTGTCATAATAGGCGGAAGCATGGAAACAGGCTCCTACCTCCTGGTCGGTACAGACAGGGGGAGGGAGACCTTTTTCACCACAGCTCACGGGAGCGGCAGGCAGATGAGCCGCAGGAGTGCGAAGAAACGTTTTGACGGCAGAAAGTTACAGCGTGAACTGCTGCACCGAGGCATATACGTCCGGACATCCTCCTTTGCCGGGCTTGCGGAAGAAGCTGGTGCCGCTTACAAGAATATAGATGAGGTGGTCGACGCAACCCTGCGGGCCGGTATCAGCAGGAGTGTGGCACGGTTTCTCCCGGTGGGTAATATAAAAGGATGACCAATGCCCTACCGTTTCATTGACACCATCGCCATAGCTGATGTGGCCTTTGAAGCAACGGGCAGCAGTCTTGAAGAGCTGTTGCTGGCCGCGTGGGCGGCAACACTCAAGACCATGATCAGAAACCCCGAAGACATCGAAATGAGAATATCGAGGGGGTTTTATGTCACACAGGGTCAGTCCGACCTGCTCCTGCACGACTTCCTGCAGAACCTCATATTCTACAAGGATGCCGAGGGAGCATTATTTCGAGTAAAGTCTCTCACGCTGACGAAAGGTGACGAGAATTATGAAATTGACGTGCAGCTTTCCGGGGAATCAATAGATCCCTCACGGCATCAGATGATTGTTGATGTCAAGGCCGTGACCTTTTATCGTCTGGCTGTTGAAGAGATGAGAGAAGGCTGGAGGGCCACCGTGGTGCTGGACGTATAATACAACCAATGGAACAGCGAACATGAAACATTCGATGGTTGTAACAGACCTCGACGGTACACTGCTCCACAGGAGCGGTTCTTTGGGCAAACAGGACGCAGAATCCCTCCAGATGCTCGGGGACAGAGGGGTTCTGCGCATCATTGCAACCGGAAGGTCTCTCTTCTCGGCCCACAGAGTGCTCGGCCCGGAGACTCCCATCGATTATCTCGTCTTTTCGTCCGGGGCAGGCATCGTTGAATGGGAGAGCCAGTGCATCGTACAGAAGCACACCATGAGCATCGAGCAGGTAAAAACGGCAGTCAGTCTGCTGTTGCAAATGGATCTCGAGTTTATGGTGCATGAGCCTATACCCGACAATCACCGATTCCAGTACATAGGAACGGGCCGTCGCAATCCCGATTTCATCCGCAGGCTCGACATATACCGTGACTTCGCAACACCGGCAACCCGATCGAGCTTTGTCTATGGTGATGCATGCCAGATCGTTGCAGTGGAACCCGGTGATGTTAAACGCTCCTCCTATACCTCCATTGCAGCTGCACTCGACTCATTCACCGTCATACGAACAACCTCACCGATCGATGGAGAGTCGCCCTGGATCGAGATATTTCCTTCGTCCGTGTCGAAATCAATCGCTGCGGAGTGGCTGCGTTTGGAGCATGACATCCCTGCACAACATGTACTGGCCGTAGGAAACGACTACAATGATCTGGATTTACTTACCTGGGCTCACCATCGGTATGTGGTGGGCAATGCACCCGCTGAATTGAAAGCACGGTTCAAGAGTGTCCCAACGAATCTGGAGAACGGCTTTTCAGATGCAGTTTCTCGCTGGCTCTCACGGAATCATCACAGATGATAGCGTGCGGCAAGGGGAAACCGCCTTCCCACGCCGAACGCCTTTGACGTTACACGAAGGCCTGGAGCTGACTGATTTCTCTTGTACTCGTTACGCTGTACCGTGTTTACAACCCAGTGAACGGTCTCAGGGTCAAAACCCCGTTCGATGATCTCATCCCCTGAATGTCCCTCTTCGATCAGGAAAAAAAGGATCTCATCGAGAACCTCATAGGGAGGAAGTGTGTCCTGGTCTTTCTGATCCGGCTTCAATTCTGCTGAGGGGGCCTTCTCAAGAATAGAAGGGGGTATTATCTCATCCGTCCTGTTAATGTAACGGGCGAGCTCGTACACCATGGTTTTCGGCACATCGGATATTACCGCAAGGCCGCCGCTCATGTCTCCGTAGAGTGTACAGTAACCCACAGCGAGTTCACTCTTGTTCCCGGTAGAGAGCACGAGATAGTCGAACTTATTTGAGAAGGCCATGAGGATATTTCCACGAATACGTGCCTGAATATTCTCCTCCGTTATGTCCGCCTCCTCCCCCTCGAAGTGTTCACCGAGCGTATCGAGATAGCTTCGGTATATGTCGGATATGGGCACAATTTTGAATGGGATGCACAGATTCTCTGCAAGCTTCTTCGAGTCTTCGATACTTCCCTTCGACGAAAAGGGAGAGGGCATGGCAACACCCAGAACACTCTCCCTTCCAAGGGCCTGTGCTGCAATACACATGGTCACCGCTGAATCGATACCGCCGGAAAGGCCAACAACCGCCCTCCCAAACCCGCATTTCCTGAGGTAGTCCCGCGTGCCGAGCAGGAGTGCCTCGTACACCGTTTCTATTCTCCCCTTCGGGCTGTATCCCCCCTTCCCCTTCTCTTCGGTATCGATCGTGTCGACGCTCTCCCTGAAGGAGGGAAAAACGCGCACCGGCCGCCCCTCACTGTCAATGAACAGGCTTCGGCCATCGAAAAGAAGCTCATCATTGCCGCCGACCTGATTCACATAGAGAAACGGCAGGCCGTGACGTTTCGCGTGCCGTGCTATCAGTTCAAACCGGATTTCCTCCTTGCCGATGGAAAAAGGAGATGCGGATATGTTAATGAATATCGTTGCACCTTTACCGGCCAGTTCCGTCACAGGGTCGAAGGTGTACATACGGTTTCCGGGCCACAACTTCGGGTCATTCCATGCATCCTCACAGATGGAAATCCCCAGCTTCTCCCCCCTGAAAGGAATGACATCGATAACAGGAGCCTGGTCAAAATAACGCGTTTCATCGAATACATCGTAGGTGGGCAGGAGGGATTTGTGCTGGTCGCCCTTCATCTCCCCTGCGCTGAAGAGAAGAGCAGAATTGTAGGTGCGTCTGCCGGTGTTTCTCCTGTCCTGGGTGGGAGTTCCCAGCAGGATCCCCGTCTCAGGGTAATCGGCGGAGAGCTGCCTTAGCTGTGCGAAAGCGGATTCAATACGAGTAATAAAATTCCTGCGCTCGAGCAAATCTTTTGGTGGATATCCGGCAAGAAAAAGCTCGGGAAACACAACAAGATCAGAACCTGCCTTTACCGCCCCTTTCAGGGTTTTCACAAGCATATCGAGATTTCCATCGATGTCACCGACCGTTGGGTTTAACTGGGCAACGGTTATCTTCATGTCCTCCTCCTCCCTATGACTATAACATATAAATTCCCGGCGGCTTCGACATTGAAATTTGCAAAAGTGAATAGAGCAAAAGGTCCTGTTATGTTATATTATGCTGAAGCACTGGGAAAGGAGCTTCACTCCATGAGCGGAAGTATTGCGAGAGTATCACTTGGAGAACGGGAAATCATCCTCCTCGGCACAGCCCATATTTCAAAGGAAAGCGTTCAGGATGTCAGGGATGCCATCGGGTCGGAAAACCCCGACAGGGTCTGTGTGGAGATCGATGAGTCACGGTACAAATCCCTCACACAGACTGATGCATGGAAGAACCTGAACATTACGCAGGTACTGCGACAGGGAAAGGGGTTCTTGCTCATATCGAATCTCGTGCTTGCCTCTTTTCAGAAACGTATGGGGCTCGACCTGGGTATCAAGCCCGGTGCTGAGATGATTGAAGCGGTAAAAGCCGCCAAAGAATCAGAAATACCCTTCTCGCTCTGTGACAGAGAGATACAAACCACACTCAAACGGGCCTGGGCAAAATCAGGGCTCTTTGCGAAGCTGAAGATGCTTGCCGTGATGCTGGCGTCGATTTTCTCATCCCAGAAACTGAGCGAAGAGGAGATCGAAAAGCTGAAGAAAAAAAATGTCCTCGAAAGTGCCCTGGAGGAAATCTCAGAGTTCCTTCCTTCCGTAAAGGAAGTGCTGATCGACGAACGGGACATATACCTCGCTACCAGGGTGTATCAGTCAGAAGGCAGAAAAGTGTTGGCAGTTGTGGGCGCAGGACATGTTCCGGGTATGCTGAAGAGACTGCACGATCTGCATGAGGGAAAGGCGTCGGAGGACATATCGGAGCTCGACGAGGTTCCCAAAAAGAGACCTATTGCAAAGAGCCTTCCCTGGATTGTACCTGTAGCCATTTTGGGAGCCATTGTGGCTGGATTTATCATTCGAGGATCAGATGTGACCCTTCCCCACATCTATCGATGGATATTGATAAACGGCACGCTCTCAGCAATCGGTGCGTTGGCCGCCCTTGCACACCCTCTGACCATAGCGCTTGCATTCGTGGCAGCGCCATTCACGTCACTTGTTCCGGTTATCGGCGTGGGTATACTGGCAGGCATTCTCGAGGGAACGCTCAGGAAGCCGAGGGTCCGGGATTTTGAAAACCTTCACGAGGACATCGCGAGCTTCAAGGGATTTTTCAGGAACCGCTTCACCCATGTACTCATTGTATTCATGCTGTCCAATATCGGCAGTTCCATCGGCACATTTATCGGAGGCATTCCCCTCTTTGCCTCTCTGTTCGGCTAAATGAAAAGGAGGTCTTAAATGCAGGTCAATCTGAAAGATCGTATTGCACTGGTAACAGGAGCAAGCCGCGGTATCGGGCGAAGCATCAGTATGGCGCTCGCGCAGGCCGGAGCCCATGTCATCATCACATCCAGGAATGTCGAGCAGTTACAAAAGGTTGAAAAGGAAATCGGGGGGAACGCAACCGTTATCCCGGCTGATCTGTCCGCCCACGATGATGTGGATGCACTCTTCGATCTCATCACAGACAGGGAGGGTAGACTCGACATTCTGGTCAACAATGCAGCAATCGGTCTCTGGGGGCATTTGGTTGACTTCTCGATTTCCGATTTTGACAAGATTATAAAGCTCAATGTACGGGGATTGTATCTCTGCTGTCAGCGGGCCATGAAGCTCATGATTCCGCAGAAGAGCGGATACATAATCAATATCTCAAGCGTGGTCGGATTTAAAGGCTACCCCAATCAATCCGCCTACACGGCAAGCAAACACGCGGTTATGGGAATTACAAAATCCCTTGCCGTGGAAGCCCGTGAGCACAATATACAGGTATCCGCCATACAGCCGGGCGGTGTGGAGACGGATTTTGCCTTTGAAGCCCGTCCCGACCTCGATCCGTCAATACTCATCAAACCCGAAGACATTGCCCAGTCCGTCCTCTTTCTGCTTTCACTGTCCGACCGCGCATGGGTCGATCAAATCTACGTACGCAGGCGCAACGGAACTCCCTTTGTCGGTGTGTAACCTTATCCCGATGTAAAGTGAACCCACAGTCGGCCGGTAAAGAGGCCATTACATAGAAGAGACCACCCGTCAGGTGGTCCCTTCTATGTAAAGACGGCAACCTTACATATACTTCTATATATCTTGACTCAACCCCACCCCTCAGTGGATTGAGTTCTCTGCTACAGTCTATCCAGATGAACGATCAGAGGCCAGGCGTTTCTTCGCCTCACCCCGCACGATCTGATAGTAGGCGATAAGTGCGTTCAGGTTTGAACCATACTCCTCATCGGTAACGAGCTTGTAGGGATTGAACCCCCGTCGACTCTTGATTTTAACTGAAACTGCCTGCTTTGTCATTTGTGTTTCCTTTTTTTAGTTTTTCTGTATATAATTATGCAAACTGTGTGCCAACATTTTATTTTTAATAAAATGTAATTCTTACTATTCTAATAGTTACAAGCACTATTATAAAATAATCAATATGTATCGACGCGATGTGTCATTCTGATACGAATATCGATGATTTCCACGTGTCATATATACACAAAAGGTATATTTTATAGGGTATCCTTATAAGGCTCATTACATGAGAATACTCATTCTTGAGGACAACAAGGAAAGAATAAAAATCTTCAGGACTCACCTTGGTCCGAAGCATGAGCTCTACTTCTTTGATCAGGTAGAAGAAGCAAAAAAGGCACTCCTCTCAATGGGAACCTTTGATCGTATATACCTCGATCATGACCTCGATGGAAGGGTGTTTGTGGATTCAGACGAATCCAACACCGGGTATCAGCTCGCAAAGTACATTGCATTACAAAAGGTGAATGCCGAGATTATTATACATACCTTGAATCCCTGGGGAGCGGCCCGGATGAAGAAGGTATTACCAAAATCAAAGCGAGTGGTGTTCGACGAACTATTCGATATCTGGTAGGCTGTACATTACTTCTTCTTCATCGTTAGCGTTCGAAGCCGGTTGATGGCTGCCGCAAATTCCAGTCCCCTGAAGTGGGCATACTCCCCTTCCGGGTTCTTGCTCAGTGCATCCAGTCCTCTCTCCTCCATCTCTTCCATGACAGCAAGCACAATATCGCCAAGAGTTTTTTTTCCATCCATGTACCGCGTTGCGAAATGAATGGCATCACCGATTGCGCGCGTCTGGCTCATGTCAACCAGCTGCTCAACAGCGCCGAGATCAATTCTGTGCGTTCCGAAATCAATCGACTTCAGTCCCTTTGAGGATATCTTCACCTCCCTCTTTCCCCTGCTGGGATCGAAACTGCCTGCCAGAGGAATACGCTCGATG
>JAGLSF010000084.1 GCA_023136305.1 Spirochaetota bacterium | reverse complement strand
CCGGAAAATGTTGTGGCGTTCTTCGAGGCTGCCATTGAGTTCGGAACATATTAGTGAGAAAGGAGGTGCTACGCGGGGTTTCCTCTGATAAAGCAATTCCTGAGGATGCAGCAACCGTGCGGTCACCTTCCTGGTCCCCTCCGGTGAAAAACTCTGTGAGCGATGCTTCAGGAAAGAGGGGTGGGTTCTCACCCATCGTGGCCCGGAGCAGGGCTGGAAAAAACGGGAAGTGGGAACGAATTACTGATCCTATAAGCCGAATTGAGGAGTGAGAGGCACATGGAAAGACTCGCGCTGGTGTACAGGCTGAAACCCGGAAAGAAGGAAGAATATATCAAGGCTCATAAGGAGATCTGGCCAGAGATAACAGAGGGCATGAAGGATGCCGGTTGCCATGAAATGACCATCTTTCTGCGCGGCGATCAGCTCTTTCTCTATGCCTTAATAGAGAATATAGAACAGTTTAATACTGAGAGGGCAAAGGATACGCATTTTCAGAAATGGAATGCCTGGATGCACGAACTTCTCCTGGCGCCCTATGACGAGGATGAACCGTCAGCCTTCGCGCCACTCACCGAAGTGTGGCGCTTCGAAGCTGACAAGAACTGACCCTTCAGCGTCCCGAGCAGCTACTCAAACAGATTCTGTCCTATTGGGTCATTGAATTGGCAGCGGGATTCTTTGCGCTCATCTACCGCAACATTTCAATTGTGTCCCCCGTAAAAACGGTGCTCGCTATTCCTTGATTATCTATTCGAGAAACAAGTTTACATTCGGCTGGGATTAAGAAAAAGGCTTTACAATTGCTGGCCTATCTGATATAAAAGCGTTTAACTTTATCGGGTTTTCTGGCTGTATAGCTGATTGGATTCGGCTGACTCCCGGAAAGAAAAAAATATGCATAAAGGAGACGTATATGAATTTACAGAGACCCAATGCAGGAGAAGCGACGCATACGGCGAATCGATCCCGCGATGTGGTCCCCTGTTCTGGAATCTGCACCATCTGTTTGGATGGCTGTCAGGGGAACTGTGAGATCTTCAAGGCGTCCTTCAGGGGCAGGGAAGTCATCTATCCAGGTCCCTTCGGTGAGATGACGGCGGGAGGCAACAAGGACTATCCGATCGACTACTCCCATCTGAACATTCAGGGATACGCACTCGGAGCGGAGGCGATCGAGGCTGCGAATCCGGATATTGCAATCTTCCCAAAGGTGGAGACGGAATCTTCCTTTGGTCACATTCATACGGTACGCATGGCACTGCCCGTGTTCACCGGTGCCCTTGGTTCAACGGAGATCGCGAGAAGGAACTGGGACGAGTTTGCAGCAGGCGCTGCGATCGCAGGCATACCGCTTGTGTGTGGTGAGAACGTGTGCGGTGTTGACCCTGACCTCAAACTCAAGGATGGAAAAATCGTGGAATCGCCTGAGATGAAGCGGCGGGTGGAGACCTATCATCGGTGGCACGACCTCAATCCAGAGTACGGCGACATCATCGTGCAGATGAATGTGGAGGACTCGCGGTTCGGAGTTGCGGAGTACGTCACGGGAAAGCTCGGCGTGAAGACCATTGAGCTCAAATGGGGACAGGGGGCAAAATGTATAGGCGGCGAGATCAAGATCAAGTCCCTCGAGGATGCGCTCGAGCTTCGCAAAAGGGGCTATATCGTGGAACCCAATCCTGCTCTGGAATCCGTGCAGAAGGCCTTCAAGGTGGGGGCAATAACGAGCTTTGAGCGGCATTCACGGCTTGGATTCATCCATGAAGACACCTTCCTGCGGGAAGTGGAGAAGCTCCGAAGGCAGAATGATATTACCCGGATTACCCTCAAGACAGGGGCCTACGGCGCGCGTGAGCTCGCCATGGCAATCAAGTGGGCCTCCAAGGCACGGCTCGACCTCGTCACCATTGACGGTGCTCCCGGGGGGACGGGCATGAGCCCGTGGCGCATGATGGTTGAGTGGGGTGTTCCCACCTTCTATCTGCAGTGTCTCGCGTATGAGTTCTGTATGAGGCTTGCTTCCAAGGGCGAGTGGGTGCCGAGCCTCGCCATGGCCGGCGGTTTTTCCACCGAGGACCACATCTTCAAGGTGCTTGCCATGGGTTCTCCCTTCTTCAAGGCGGTGTGCATGGGAAGGGGGCTCATGATTCCCGGCATGGTCGGCAAGAACATAGGCGAATGGATCAAGAAGGGCAAACTGCCGAAAACGGTGGGTGAGTACGGGGATACACCGGAAAAGATTTTCGTCACCTATGAACTGTTGAAGCAGCAGCTTGGTGCAAGTGTGATGAAGGAGCTCCCCCTCGGTGCAGTCGGTGTGTACACCTTTACCGAAAAGATGAAACTTGGCCTGCAGGAGCTCATGGCCGGTACCCGCAGCTTCCGCGTCGACAAGATCGTCCGAAAAGACCTGATGGCACTGACCCCTGAGGCCGCAGAAGTATCCGGTATTTCCTACGTGATGGATGCATACCGCGAGCAGGCGGAGGAGATACTGGACAGCTGACATATCCGTGATTGATGTTTCGGTAGAGGGACACGCATCTCTTCAATCTCTTCACTGGGCTTAGATTATATAATCGGGTGCGGGTGAATGCAAACCATAATACCGAATTGACAATTCTGTGTAAACCAGATAAGGTAATCTAGAATGGGGGGGCCACGGAGCATTTCACCGGGTGTCCTGCAGATTATCCAGAAACCAGACAGGCAGCTTTTAAGAGATGAGTAGAAAAAGGGAGAAAAAAGAGCCGGAACAGGCTGTGAAGCTCCGGACGGCAAAGGGTGACAGGGACGGGGGCGAAGGAGGTCCCGGATCATCGATCTACTCCATGCAGACGGGGTCCGGGGCACATCAGATCAACCAGTATTTCCTCTTTCAGGAGCTGCATAAGGTGCTGCTGGACTCTCAGGGAGACCCTCTCAATATGCTGCTCGAGAGAATAGCCGAAGTCGGCCGGCAGGTCTTCCGGTTTCAGCGTGCCGCGGTCTCGCTGCTCAACCAAGAAGAGGCGCTCTTTTACAGCAGGGTGATGATAGGGTACGGGATCAGCCAGGCGAAAAACGCAGGCAACGGCACCGTGCCGCAGGAGGACATAGACAAGCTTTTTGGTAACCGATGCCGGGTGAGTATGTTGTACAGCAATGGAGAACCGCGTTCCGATGCCGACTATTTCGCCACGAAACCGGAGAGAAGGAGGTTGGACAGGAGACCCAGCGGTAAGTGGGAACATGGGGACGTGCTTCTGGTATTCCTGAAGGGCGAAAAGGGCGAGACCGTGGGGTTTATCTCCTTTGACACCCCTGAAGACGGCCTGGTCGGCGGCAGAGACCTCTTCGAGAATATAGAACTATTCGGCCAGTGGACCTCCTTCGCCATTGCCCAGCACACGCAGATCTCTGCGATGAAAAAACATGCCCAGCGTTTGAAGCGGCTTCTCGTGACCAGCAACATATTCAAGATCAACTTCAATCTGCGCGATCTCTTCAACGAGATCGTGTGGGCAATTAAGTCATCCTCGGAGTTCAACCTCGTTGGCGTTGGCCTGTTTGGCGTTGGCCTGTTCGACAGAAAGACCGGCAATCTGGAGATGCAGGCGGTTGCCTGCGACGACAAAATCATAAAGAACAGGCTCCTGGAGCTCCAGTTTACAGCCAAGGCACTCAGCAAGGTTTTTCGCGACGAGTACAAGCGGAGCAAGTCCTACCTCATACTGAAGCCCGAGGAGGTGTTTCGAAGCTTCAAACAGACCTACTATGGGTCAGGGCTCTCCGAAGAAAAGCGGGCCGGGACTTGGCCCGACTGGGGACTGCTCATCGTGCCCATTCGACGGGAGAAGAAGACGATCGGACTTCTCATTGCAGACGATCCAGCCGATTCACAGCTGCCCGGTGAGGAGGACATTAAGGTGCTCGAGACGATGAGCAACCAATTCGGAATTGCCATTGACAACCGTTTTCTCTACCGGGATGTGCTCCGCCGTGCGGGTGAACTCGATAGAATCGAGATTGAAGAGGAGCCCGATTTTCAGGAAAACCCCACCCTCGCCATCCGCCGAATGGCCAAGCGAATTTTCAGAAAACCGTGACCGGGCGAGACCTGCGAGGTGAGGATGATCGCTCGATCAGGGGAGCAGGGTCTTGACCCATTCGCGTTTCACCCACAGGGCGCAGCCCCCTTCGGTCTCTTTGAGCTGCTCGTGGTTCAGCCTGATCTGCTTTAAAAAATCCGACTGCAGCGCCTCTCGGAGTGGGGTGTTTCGAATATTGGCATCGGAGAATGGTGCAAAGGGACAGGGCTCGAGTGCTCCGTCGGCCCCTATGTGGACGAAACCCCGGCCCGCAGAGAGGCACCCACCGATTTCCTCCTCGTCCCCGGGAACGGCAATAAAGAGGCTCCGGTACTTCTTCCGATACTTCTGAATGCGCTCCATGAGGCGTTCCCGCTGTTTCAGGCTGATGACCCAGTGGTTGGTATCCTCCTTGATGGGGCTGTACTCCACATAGAGAAAGAATTTACACCCCAGGTTTGCGAGATCGGCGACAAAGGTATCGGAGGTCACGGTTTCGAAGTTGGACTGCGTCACCGTAATGGAAACGCTGTAGAAGATGTTGTTCTTCCTGAGCATATCGATGATGCGCTGGAGGTTTTTGAAAACCCCCTGCCCCCTTCTTCCGTCCGTATCATCCTCATACCCCTCAATGGAGAGAACGGGCACCACGTTTCTGTTTTTCCTGAACTTTGCCAGGAGTTTTTCGTCTATGAGAAGGCCGTTGGTGAACATGAAAAAGATGATGTCAGGATACTCCATGATGATATCGACGATCTCCGGTCGGACAAGCGGCTCACCACCTCCAAGTACGAAGAAGGATATGCCGATTTCCTGCGCCTCTCTGACAACCTTTCGGAGCTCCTCACTGCTCAACTCGTTTGCGGTCGAGCGGCGCAGTGCCTGCTGATAGCAGCCCTTGCAGTGGAGATTGCATCGATTGGTGATGCTGAAGATTAGAATGGGGGGAACCTGAACTCCCCGCTGCTTCCAGTATGTGCGGATGCGGGAAGCCCGTCGCTGCCACAGGGCGGTCCGGAGGAAGTAGTAGGCCTGTGCCGGATTCCTCAGAGTGATACACAGCGCATCCTTGAAGAAAATACGAAGCGATTTGTTCAATACACTGCTGAAGTTGAGATCGTCCCAACCCTCTTCCACTGTGCTCATTGTGTCAGTACCCGCTGTTGTCATGGAAACGTCCCTCATCAAGTCGTATAGTGCAACACCCCTGTGTGACGGTTGTGTTAATCTTCGTCCTTTTTGTTTTCCTTTTCATCAACGACGCCGAAGGGCATCACCTTCGGTGGACCCTCGTCCTGCAGTTCCTCTATCATCGACACGGATTGGAGTGGTATCATGATATGGTTGGTTTCGCTGAAAGTCTTTCGAACATCATCCTCGGATGGATCTATGATAAGGTTTTTACCCTTTGGGAACACGAGATCCTTGATGGAGACGAAGTATGGATGGGTGAGATCGAGGCTCCGCGCCATGAGCTGATACTCCTTTTCCATCCATGTAAAGTGAACACGGTACTGAGCCAACGGATAGCCTCTCCTGCATGATGTGCTGAATCACTGAAAAGATACAGAAGAGTGCGCGTTTTGTCAAAACAAGGTATGCTGTATGGGAAATGGTCTGTTCAAAACTCATCTTCACCCGTATAATGAGTGGTTGGTAATGATGGAACACGAAGGATAACGAGAAGAAAGCAATGGGAGGACATGTATGTCAGATGAAAGGGTGGTGGCAATCGCAGGCGCTTCATCAGGTGTGGGAAGGGCAGCGGCACTCAGGCTCGCGCGCAGCGGATACGCTGTGTCACTCTGCGCACGCCGGGAAAACCTGCTGAAGGAGATAGCAGCTGAAATTGAAAAGGATGGTGGAAAGGCGCTTGCGGTCAAGGCCGATATGACGAAGTGGACAGAGTCAGAGAAATTCATACACAGGACGGTGGACACTTTCGGCCGTGTGGATGTTCTGTTCAACAATGCAGGTTCAGGCATCCGGTTTACCGATTTCGAGAACATGAGCGTTGATGAGATCGATGAGGCGATTGCCGCAAATCTTACGTACGTCCTCTACGGCTGTAAAGCGGTTCTTCCAGTCATGAAAAGACAGAAGAGTGGCCACATTGTCAACACAACGTCCATTCTCGGAAAGAGGGCCCGTTCAGGTTTTGCCGCCTATTCGGCGGGAAAGCACGGCGTGGATGGCTTTTCACGTGCCCTTTTCAATGAAGTAAAGAAGTACAACATCAAGGTAAGCATACTGGGACCGGCGCTGATCAATACGGACTGGGCCAAAAAGGCAGGTATAACCACACCCTTCGCCTCGGGGGCTCTCGAGCCAGAGGAAGTGGCGGAGGCACTGCAGCTTCTTATCGAGACCTCATCCGGCTACTCCATATGGAGCATGGACCTCATGTCCCTGGGCCAGGTGATAGATCCGCTTTGAAAAAAAGGTGACAGTTCACTTAATATTTTCATGATAATTTGGTAAGCTATCCCCATAACTTGAGGAATTAAGTGAGCTGTCACCTTAATTCAACCTGAGGGGAATGCTGGTGAAAAAATTGATCATAGCGGTAACCATGGGAGACCCTGCGGGAATCGGTCCCGAAATAGTATTGAAAAGTGCCGCGCATCTTGGGGGCACTGTGAGAGGTGCTTCTGTTGTTATCGGAGACTATTCTGTGCTTGAGGAGGTGAACGGGAGACTCGGTTTGAAGGTATCATTGGTAAAGGTCGAAAGCCCTGCCGAGGCCACAGATGCGGGAGATGCACTGCCTGTTCTTGACCTCGGTGTGGTACAGGATGTTGCCTCACTCAAGGTGGGGAGAGTATCATCACTGGGTGGAAGGGCGGCAGTTGCCTATATTCAGCGTGCAGTAGATCTTGCGCTGAAAGGTGAGATACAGGGTATTGCGACCGGGCCCATCAACAAGGAGGCTCTTCGGGAAGCGCAGTTTCACTACATAGGACACACGGAGATGCTCTCCGAGCTTTCAGGAAGCGGTAAAAGCGTTACCATGTTTATGGTCGACCGTATGCGGATCTTTTTCCATACCCGTCACCTCTCGCTGAGGATGATGCTTGAGACCCTCAGCAGGGAGGGCGTTGTGGAGAGCATTATACAGTCCCATCAATGCCTCGAATCGGTTGGCCTGGGTAAGGGCAGGCTTGCGCTTGCTGCTCTCAATCCACATGCATCGGACGGCGGGTTGTTCGGTGATGAGGAGGGGACCATACTCATTCCGGCCTGCGAGGAGGCGAGGCGCCGCGGTGTGGATGTGGAGGGTCCGGTTCCGGGTGACAGCGTGTTCCACCTGGCCCTGCAGGGACGCTACGACGCAGTAATCTCCCTGTACCATGATCAGGGGCACATTGCGGCCAAGACCTATGATTTCCACCACACGGTGAGTGTGACCTTCGGCCTCCCCTTCATTCGCACCTCAGTTGATCACGGCACAGCTTTCGATATTGCATGGAAGGGCGTGGCCAATCCAGTCAGTATGCAGGAGGCAGTGAGGGCCGGTTTCGAGCTTGCCGGAAAGTACCGACCGGTTTCCCTCTGAGAGGGTGGAACGATTATGTATATTGGGGAAGCCGAGTACCGGATGCTTTCGTTTTCCTCCCTGTTGTGCACAGGTTTTCTTCATGGTACAATGGGGAACATGAGGTTTTCATTTTTAAACGGCAGGTGCATTCTTCGGAGACTCATATGGCCAATGCACGAAAACATGTGATAGTACATGGATGGGTGCAGGGCGTATTCTTCAGAGCGACCCTCCTCGAGAAGGCGGTAGCGAACAATGTACGCGGATGGGTACGAAACAACAGCAACGGGACAGTTGAAGCCGTACTCGAAGGCGATGAAGGCAGTGTTGACCGGGTTGTCAAGTGGTGTTACCGGGGGCCGAACGGTGCGGTGGTTGAGGATGTGCA
>JAGLSF010000083.1 GCA_023136305.1 Spirochaetota bacterium | reverse complement strand
GTTGTATTGCCTCCTCGGCTTTTTTCTGCTCTGTGATGTCCCTGATCGTTCCCACGATGTATCGTTCGCCCGTGTGCGGGTCTTTGTATATGGATTTTTTTGTGGCTATTGTGTACAGGTTCCCGTCTATGGTCTGTTTTTCAATGTTGAGATCTGGTTTCTCGGATTGAAATACCTCATTGTCCTTTGCCCAGTAAATGTCAGCCTCCTCTCGGGGAAAGATATCATGGTCTGTTTTGCCCAGGAGGGCCTCCTGCTGGTATCCCCAGAATTTGCAGGCCGCATCGTTGAGAAAAACCCACTCATGCCTCTCGTTTTTCACAAAGATGAGATCGTCGAACGAGTTGATCACATTTTTGTAGAATTCGAGGGATTGTTCGTATGCTGCTGTTTCATCATTTTCTCGAGCGGCATTTCGTTTCAGATCTGCCACTTTCTCGCGCAGCTGTCTCAGCTCCTGCATGAGCTGGTCTTTGGATTGCTTGTCTATGTTCATTTTCTATTCCTGAAGAGACGGTTCATGGTGAATCCCTGCCAGTTACACTTACTATTGTACGACATACAGGCGTGCAATTCTAAGAAATCTTGGGGGGCAGCCATACCATACCGAGGTGAGAAGTGGTCTACAGGGGAGGGATATTCTTGAAAACTTCCTCAAATCCCCTGTATCCGTGCTCAGTCATGGGGTGGTTTATCATGTTTCGGAAAATGGTCCAGGTAACTGCAACCGCATGCGCACCTGCCAGCACACTCTCAGTCACCTGCCGCACATTTTTGATGCTTGCAGCAACGATGCAGGTTTCTATCCCGTAGGCATCGTACATTTTCCTGATCTTTCTGATGAGCCCGATGCCGTCATAATCAGCCATCTCGGACCTTCCGACGAACGGGCTGACAAAGGTTGATCGAGCAAGGCCTGCCGCAAGTCCCTGGGCCGGTGTGTACATGAGGGTACAATTTGTGCGGACCCCCTGTGGAACAAGCTCCCCAATTGCCTTTATCCCCTCGATATTGCAGGTGACCTTGACGGCAAGGTTGGAGTCCATGTTGTGCAGCTCCAATGCATGGGCGACTATCTCCCCGGCTGTCTTTCCCATTGACTGCACGGCTATGGGTCCGGCGTAGAATTCACGAATAGCAGTGACCACCTCGCGATAGCCCTTTCCAGTTGCCATGATTTTTTCGGGATTTGTGGCAATTCCGTCGATGATGCCCGTGCTGACCGCTTCCTTGAGTTCATCGAGATCCGCCGTATCGATGAAAATCCTCGGGTGGTTCATGGGTTCCTCCAGTTAACAAAGCGTTGTACCTTCAATGGCACCTATCTCCTGTTCCATATCAGTTCCTGAATATATCCCGTTTGAGTATGCTGTACTCGTTGAATGCAACCTTGAGGCTGAGCAGCAGGTTCAGGACAGTTGTGACCGTGATGGCCGTGAATATGGCGATCATAATGCCGATCTGATATTTGATAGCCACAATGGGAGTCGAGCCCCCCAGAATCTGTCCGGTCATCATGCCTGGAAGTGAAACGAGTCCGAGCGTGGCAAGGGTGGCCAGATGTGGCGCAAGAGCAGACTTTACCGATTCGCGTATATAGGGGAGTGCAGCCTCTCTGAGTGTGGCACCCATGAGAAGGTAGGTGAGAAACTCCCTCTCATTCTTCTTTATTGATGCGTAAAACCGCTCGAGTGCTATGGTATTGGCCCGCATGCAGTTCCCGATGACCATGCCGGAGATGGGTATCAGGTAGCGGGCATCGTAAAAAGGCTCAGGCCTGATGGCAATGAAGATGAATATGACGATGACAAAGAAGGCACTGATGGTCAGGCCAAGCATGACGGTGAGGAACATCCTTGCGGTCCTGAGCCCTGAGTTGCGGTTTACCGTGATGTTTGCAATGGCAATCATGAGGATTACCCATCCGAAATTAACCCATACGTTGTTGAAGCGGAAGAGAAAATCCAGGTAGAGTCCCATTGCAGCAAGCTGGACGGTCATGCGAAGCACGGCGATCAGGATCTGCTTTACGTTTCCTAGCTTAAGGAAGAAGCAGATGAGAACGGGCACGGTAATAAGGGCATAGAGGATGATCATGGCCCTGTAACTGATGTTAATGGCTTCCATGTCGCTCAATCTTCTCCGTTAACCGCGTACATTGCGGGGTCCGGTGTAGCAGTAATCTCCACAATCCTTCCATTCGCGATTTTTATGAAGCGTGAGCATATCTTGAACCAGTCCGGGTCATGGGAAACAGAGATGATGGTATAGGGTGTACTGGTGAAGAGCTGCAGTACGGCACGCTTGCTTTCGATATCAAGTGCAGAGGTCACCTCATCGAGAAGAAAGATTTTCTTGTCGAGAAGCAGTGCCCTGGCAATGGCGATTCGCTGCTTTTCTCCACTTGACAGAAATGACACATCCTTCTCAAGTATTTCATGATCCAGCTGCAGGTCGTGTAAAATTCTGTTAATCTGTTCATCGGGTGGAGCTTTCCCCCGATGGGCCCTGTATGAGAAGGGTAAAAGCAGAGCGTCACGGGTCTTCTCAGCACCAAGCACAGGTTCCTGTCCTATACATGAAACGGTTCGTCGAACCTCGCCTATGTTTCTTTTGTTAACAGCTTCTTCGCCGAAATAAACCGTACCGGATTCCGGTATGTGGGCTCCCACTATGGTGGTGAGCACCGTTGACTTTCCGGACCCGGATTTTCCGTACAGAACAACCCGCTCAAACTCCTCTACCCCAAAAGTAATGTCTTGAATAATGGAGGTATTGCCGTATGACACCGTAACAGTATCAAATCGTACCATGATTGTCCCTGAGAGCTAAACCTGAAGGCCCTGCTTGTAATCACAGAGTATACAGGAGCTGCGGACTTTAATCAAGAGTCCCATGCAGATATACCGATTGGGTGGTACCAAAGTCTGTACCAACCACCTCCCTGCAGATGTACAATCCTGTGTAAGACCTTACCATTCACATTGTTTAATTTCCTTTTTACGAATATCATACCAAAGTACCATTGACGATAGTGTGCCTAACCCTCTGCCATATCTGTATTCCATACGAAGCTATAAATCGTGTGCAACATGTGATTAGAGATGAATCAGTATTTCATGGGTGACTCGATATGAGAATGAGGAAAAAAGAAAAATCGAAGCTGCGGGAAAATATTGAGGCGATTCTGCTTGCCCTTCTCATTGTCATCTGTATCAAGGGGTTTATCGTTGAACACTATATGGTCCCCACTGGTTCGATGGTGCCGACCATCGACATCGGTGATCGACTCTTCGCAATGAAATTCTTCTTTGGTGCAAAGATACCCCTGACAGATCGGCGTCTGCCTGCGGTTCGTGATCCACGGCATGGTGACATCGCCGTGTTTCAGGCGCCCTTCTACGAGAAGCCGAATACCTTCGTGCAGGTATTCAACCCCCTTCTGTACACCATCTCCCTCGGATTCCTTTCAATTGATCCGCAGCCCAAGTTCTACGTGAAGCGGTGTATCGGGATTCCCGGTGATGTGGTGCAGATCATAGGGAAAAAGGTGTACATCAATGGAACACTGCAGCAGGGGTGGTGGCCCCTGCATCACAAGGACCCCACCCTCATACCACCGGGTGACGACCTTATCAATCAGCGGGATTACTACGGTCCCGCAACGGTACCGGAGGACTACTATTTCATGATGGGAGACAACCGTGACGAGTCCTATGACAGCCGGTTTTGGGGGTTTGTCCAGAGGGGTGATATATACGGTAAAGCGTTCATCCGGGTGTGGCCGCTCAGGGACATGGGTGTTCTCAGATGATCGGCACTCAAGCGCGGATAATGAAGAGGCCGGCGAGGCCAAAGTAAGCCTGTGGTCCGGTCAGCCCGTGTGGATGGAGAAAAGATGCGCATCTTGTACGTGCATCAGTTTGCTTTATTGTTCCCGAAGGTATCTAATGGGAGGAAAAACCGCGTTTGCGATTATCAAACCCGCCGCAGCCATGCAGATGGTTGCCAACGATAATCTCAGAGATATTGCTGTCCAGATCGAGGAAAAGTTGCGAAGAGCCTTCGATGCGGTGTGACAGGTTGATCATTGCTGTGAAGGCTCTTTTACCCCCCCTGAAACCAATCACAGGAACAGAAGGTATTGTCTCTCTCGAATTAGACCATTATTAATACTATAAGATTACTAAGATTTTACAATCACTATGAAAATAGGCTGCTAAAAACAATCTGACGGGAACAGACGGAATGTCTGAGGAGATTTAAATCATGAAACAGTATATACTAATTATTGCCGTACTGGTGATGGTATTCACATCAGTAGTGGCTATTGATCAGGAAACAAGAGCGGAGGATCTTCCACTGCGCACTGAGAACGTCGTGTACGACCGGGAGAACGGAGTCGAAGGATATCTGGCTCTTCCAGCAAAGGCAGGAAAGTACCCCGGCCTCATTCTCATCCACGAATGGTGGGGGTTGAACGACAACGTTCGTGAGTTTGCAGAGAGTTTCGCAAAGCTTGGCTATGTTGCTCTGGCCGTTGATCTCTATGGCGGTCGTTCGGCCCAGACACCGGATGAAGCACGCGAATTGGCTACCGGTGTGAGGAAAAATTTGCCGGAAGCATTCGAAAACCTGGGCAGAGCGGTAGAGTACCTGCAGGATTCACCCTATGTCGAACAGGATCGCCTGGCATCCGTGGGCTGGTGTTTCGGGGGCGGCTGGTCATACGAAATGGCCAGGAACAACATGGGGGTACGGGCTTCGGTCATGTATTACGGACGATTCAGTCCTGATGATGACTTCAGCAATATGCGGGCACTCATACTGGGTAATTTTGGTGAAGAGGACCGGAGCATCAGTGTGGATTCAGTCCGAGAGTTCCAGGCAACACTAAGGACCCTGAATGGGAACCACGAGATCTATATCTATCCCAATGCCGGCCATGCCTTTGCAAACAGCGATTCACAAAACTACAACGCAGAAGCAGCTGAGCTTGCATGGGAGCGCACGCTCACCTTCCTGAACAAGCATCTGTAAGACCGATCATATCTATCATGCGGTCGAGATCACAGCAGCGATATTCCTATTTCCTCTTTAGAAGCTCCTCCTTACGATTTGCAGGTACGTGAAGAATATGGATGAGCCTGATTAGGATCATCAAAACTATATATTGCATACTGAGGAAGGAAACAACGTTTAAGGTGCGGGATGCACTCTCCCGGGTAAGCACATCCCGCGGGCTTTCACTTCTGTTCTTTCAGGTGTTCTTCAATTCCCTGGAGCTCTTTTTGCAGCTGTTCCCTGTACTTCTCAAGCTGCTCGATGCGCTCCTCTTTTGTGAAGAACCTTCGCCCATGGTGCATTGGGCCACAGCACGAATGATGCATTTGTTCGGGCATACACATATTGTGCCTCCTTCATGTGAACTGTATTGACGGCGCGCGCTCACCGCAAAGGCAGGCGGCTAACAGCTGCCTGCAACTTAGTTAAAACTATTAAGTAATTAAATTAATACTTAACTATTTATGAAAAAATTATTATGTATCCAATTTCATCCTTTCCAGCAATCTGTTGACATGAAGAAGTTTCTTCTCGAGTGCATCTCTCTGCATCTCCAGTTCCTCAATACTCCTGTCTTGCGAATCATTCTCGTGTATTTCCTTCCGCTGGTGAAATGGAGTATGATGGGGACATGAGCACACGCTGTTCATCATCATCGAGCAGTGTTCCAATGCCTCCTTGTCAAGGGAGTAGGGGATCCAGTAGCCCTCCCTTTTGCTGGTTACAAGCCCGATGTGCTTGAGAATCTTCAGATGCTGAGACGCAGCGGCAACGGTGATGCCCAGTTCTCCTGCAATCTCCTTGGCACCGATCGATCCCTTCTGTTTCATGAGCTCGAGGATCTTAAGCCTCGTCTCGACCCCCAGTGCCTTGAACAGCTCTGCTGCTTGTGCATTCATGGCTTTTCATCAATTAGATAAGTAATTAAGTAACAACTAAAATATACAACAATACCTGACGCGTGTCAACATCATATTTTTAGAGAACCTGTTGACACACCAGTCCCTGCTGAGAAGCCCACCAGAAATAGTATATAATTGCATTCCGCTCTTTGGAAAATCGGGTCCATGTGTTGAAGGGTGCATTCAAGGGTTGAAAGGGATGCACTTTAGACTTATTATTTCAGGGAGTGCAAATTGCATGCCTTTAGTACACGATCATTCCGACTGGTGACGTGAAATGAACAAATGTCAAAAGCTTCGGCAGCTTATTACAAGCCCGGAACTCGAGTTTATCTGTGAGGCACACAATGGCATAAGTGCAAAAATCGTTGAAGAGGCCGGCTTCAAGGGCATTTGGGCGAGCGGGTTGACGCTTTCAGCATCTCTGGGGGTGAGGGACAGCAATGAAGCTTCATGGACGCAGCTAGTGGAGATTCTTGAATTCATGAGTGACGCGACAACGATTCCCATCCTTCTGGACGGTGATACAGGGTACGGCAATTTCAACAATATGCGGAGGCTGGTGCAGAAACTTGAACAGAGAGACATCGCTGGGGTCTGTATTGAGGATAAACTGTTTCCAAAAACCAATTCCTTTATCAACAGTGAAAAGCAGCCCCTGGCATCAATAGATGAATTTTGCGGAAAAATCAAGGCTGCCAAGGATGTACAGCATGACGAGAATTTTTCCGTCATTGCCAGAACCGAAGCATTGATAGCTGGCTGGGGTTTACGGGAATCTCTTGAAAGGGCAGAGGCGTATCGGAGAGCAGGTGCCGATGCGATTCTGGTGCATAGTAAGAAGAACAACCCCTCGGACATCGAAGCATTTATGAAAGAATGGGGTGACAGGCACCCGGTTGTGATCGTCCCCACCAAATACTACTCCACTCCCACCGAGAGGTTTCGGGAGCTTGGAGTCAGCCTGATCATATGGGCAAATCATCTGATGCGCTCCTCTGTGAAAGTGATGACGGAAACTGCACAGAAGATAGCTCAATCCGAATCACTTACGGCTGTTGAAGATGCCATTGCACCTGTATCTGAACTGTTCAGGCTTCAGGGGGCAAAGGAGCTCCAGATTGCTGAGAAAAAGTATCTTCCAACCAGAGGAAAGGAGTATACAGCGGTCATTTTAGCAGCGAGCAGGGGTGAAGAGTTGTTCGAATTTACCAGGGACAAACCAAAGGCCATGATTGAAATAAACAAGTCACCGGTCTTATCCTGGACCATTGATATTCTGAACAGTATCGAAATTAAGAATATTTATGTTGTGCGCGGCTATAAAAAAGAGACAATATCGGGACCGAATTTTAAAACCATCGACAATGATAACTATACGCAGACAAAGGATCTCTACTCACTCTATCTTGCGAAGGACTGCCTGCAGGGAAACTGCATCGTTATTTATGGGGATTGTCTGTATAAGAAGCATCTCTTTACAGACCTTCTTGAAGGAGAGGGAGATATAAAGATTGTGGTGGATGCTGATGTGACCAGGAAATCGAGACCACAGGATTTCGTAAAATGTACGAAACCATATACCAACGACTTTTACAGCAGGAATATATATCTTGACCAGGTCCTTCAAGAGGATGATTCCGAAAGGGCAAGCGGTGAGTGGTCGGGCTTACTGGCTGTTGAATCAGCATCCCTCCCCGTATTCAAGGAAACGCTGGAGCAACTCGCACAGAAGGATGGGTTCGAGGGATTGTCAGTACCCGATTTATTGGGCGCCCTTCTGGGAAAATCACGTGTATCGGTTATGTATACCAGGGGAGGATGGATCGATATTGATGATATCGCCGACTACGGTGAAGCGGGGAGATTTTAATGCTTGATATCAATCAGCTGGGCGCTCAACTAAGGAAAAGAGGGTTCGATTTCTTCTCCGGTGTACCCTGCAGTTTCCTGAAGGACCTGATTAACTATGCAATAAATAAACACGAATACGTCATCGCCACGAATGAAGGTGAAGCGGTCGCCATTTCCGCTGGAGCGCATCTGGCGGGGAAAAAAAGCTGCGTTGTTA